>CAYGJI010000081.1:0-12418 GCA_964350125.1 uncultured Paludibacter sp.
TATTATGGGATATTTATTTTCCTCAGAATCAGTTTCAGAAGGTCATCCCGACAAAGTAGCCGACCAGATATCGGATGCTATTCTCGATAACTTTCTGGCTCAGGATGCCAGTTCAAAAGTGGCATGCGAAACACTGGTAACCACCGGTCAGGTAGTTGTAGCCGGCGAAGTAAAATCAAATGCTTATGTTGATTTACAGTCGGTTGTACGCGAAGTAATTAATCGTATTGGATACACCAAAAGCGATTATAAGTTTGATGGCGATGCCTGCGGTATCCTGTCGGCCATTCACGAGCAATCGGACGATATCAACCGTGGTGTTGAACGTGAAAATCCCTACGATCAGGGAGCGGGCGACCAGGGAATGATGTTTGGCTATGCTACCAACGAAACTGCTAATCTGATGCCGGTAGCGTTGGACCTTTCTCATGCACTCGTTGAAGAACTTACCAAAATAAGAAAAGAAGGAAAAGTCATGACTTACCTTCGTCCCGACTCGAAATCGCAGGTAACTATCCAATATGGCGATGACAACAAACCTGTTCGGGCACATACCCTGGTTATTTCTACTCAGCACGATGAGTTTATGACTACAGGAAATGGTTTGACGCAGGAACAGGCTGACGAAGCCATGGTTCAAAAAATCAGGGAAGATGTGATTGAATATCTCATTCCTCGTGTGAAAGCACTTGATCCTCAGTTCGATACTTTAATCAACGGAGAGTATATTCTGCATGTGAATCCTACAGGTAAGTTTGTAATAGGTGGTCCACACGGCGATACAGGACTTACCGGTCGCAAAATCATTGTGGATACTTACGGTGGCAAAGGTGCGCATGGTGGTGGTGCTTTCTCAGGCAAAGATCCATCGAAAGTCGACCGTTCGGCTGCCTATGCTGCGCGTCATATTGCCAAAAACCTGGTTGCTGCCGGTATTGCCGATGAGGTGTTGGTGCAGGTGGCATATGCGATTGGTGTAGCTCAACCCATGAATCTGTATGTAAATACCTATGGTACAGCAAAAGTAGCGCTCAGCGACGCCGACATTGCTGCAAAAGTAAGCGTGTTGTTTGATATGCGCCCGAAAGCCATTGAGGAACGTTTGAAACTGAGAAATCCCATTTACAGTGAAACAGCAGCCTACGGTCATATGGGCCGAATTCCCGAAATGAAAACCAAAACCTTCCGCGACAGTTCCAGAAAAGAAATCAGCTTTGAGGTTGAGTTGTTTACCTGGGAAAAACTGGATTATGTGGATGCGTTGAAGAAAAGCTTTGGAATTTAATTTTTTGATGATTCGCTTTTCTGCAAAACGTTTGATTTGCATTTCTTTGTGATAATTCTTTGTGTTTCTTTGTGTTATAATAACTTGTTATTACACAAAGGACACAAAGAAGTCACAAAAGACACAACAAGCAATTTTTATCCGGATTTCAGGTAATTAATGTATTACTCTGAAAACATCCCTGCCATTCCGGTGAAAGGCCTCCATGATAATTACCCCTTTGTTGACTGACGATATGCGATAGTTTTTGACAGCAAATACAGTATCAACCAATTCACCATTTACCTGATAAATTCTCAGTTCATCAATCTCATAAGGAAAGATAACTTCAGCTTTCGACTTATCCCATCTGTAATTCAGTTTTGTTGCTGATATGTTTTCAACAGAAGTAGCCGCATTGCGAAAGGCATCGAGTGCTATGGTTGGCCTGCCGTTGGTATTAAATGCCCCGAGCGAATAAGCTTTCCAGTTGCCATACGATTGTGGCTCCCAGTAAAATACGCCGGTGCCCTTGCCATCTTTCACGCTTTTTACTTTGGCTATCAAGTCGGTCAGGAACAAAAACGACTGTCCGGCCATGTCCCAGCTCATACCGCATTCCACCACCATCACTTCTTTGCCATAACGGGTTACCATGTCGTTCATGTTGGCCAAACAATCCCTGTTGGCGTTGGCCCAATCGTTTACTGTTTTGTACCAGTTAGGATAAAGCGACATGCCAATCACATCCCATTTCCCGCCATTGTTTTTAAGCCCGTCGAAAATCCAGCGAAATAATCCATTATCATACCCATTATGAATATGAACGATTACTTTGATATCCTGTGAGATAGCTTTCACTGCATCGTATCCGGCATTGCTTAACTGTGTATAGTTGCTCATGTTAACTGATGCTTTTCCACTATCCAAAGGCCGACCATCATCCCAAAGCATACCGTTGCCAGTTTCGTTCCCTACCTGCACCCATTTCGGGATAATTCCATGTTTACGTAAGGTATCCAGTACTTCATAAGTGTGGTCATAAACAGCCTTTTTCAACTGACTTAAATTCAGACTTGTCCACGCAGCAGGTTTATTTTGTTTGCCGGGGTCGGCCCATGAGTCGCTGTAATGAAAGTTGATCATCAAATCCATGCCCAGCGCATGAGCACGCTTCGATTTTTTCAGTACATCAGCTATGCCATTCCAGCCACCGGCAGGATTCACCCAAATGCGCAGGCGGATGGCATTCATACCGATATCTTCTTTGAGTAGCTGCATGCATTCTTTCTCGACTCCGGCAGCTGTGTAGAATTTTCGTCCTGCTGCTTCCATTTCTGTTAGCCAGCCAACATCAGCACCTAATGCAAAATTGGTTTGAGCGTAATTAGGCAAAGTCAATAAAAGAAAGGCATAGAGAATAATTGATTTCATCATAGTCATTTTCAGAAAATATTGTGTGTAAAAATAGTTGTTTATCATGAATTATCCAAAAACAAGGTGTCAAGGTTTTCAAAGAAATCAGGGCTATGCGGCTCAGGGGGGTTACTTGCGCTTGTTTTCTACAAAGACATCGCCGCTATGCGGCTCAATACGCAACATGCTACAAGCGTACTTTGAGGGGCGTAGCCCTGATGTCCTGATAGAAAATGTGATAAACATCACATCAAAACATATTTAGTTGCACTGATTTTTTTACGGATTTGAAAATCAGACACGGTATATTTGTATCGTTCAAAAAATAACTCAAAGTCATGGAAAACAACATCAACTTAAACGAGCTTCAAAAACAAGTGGAGCTGTTGCAGAAAAAAGTAAAGAAACTGGAAAATAATCGTAAGGATCAGCTTTCCATTGCGCTTGTTTCGGGCGATATGGATAAAATTCTGGCTGCTTTTGTTATCTCCCTTGCTGCTGCAGCCATGGATACCAAAGTGAAGATTTTCTTTTCGTTCTGGGCATTATCTGCACTTCGCGATAAGAAAAAGAAAGCTCATGGGAAAGACTTCATTTCAAAAATGTTTGGAATAATGCTGCCCAAAAGTAAAAACAATCTGAAGTTATCGAATATGAATATGGCCGGCATGGGACCAATGATGATTAAGATGTTGATGAAAAAGAAAAACGTACTTTCTTTAGATCAGATGTTTGAGCAGGCAGCGCAACTGGGAGTAGAAATTACAGTTTGCGAAATGTCGATGGGTCTCATGGGCTTCATGAGCGAAGAATTGATAGATTACCCGGGTTTACGTTTCGCAGGAGCTGCAACTTTCGTTGCTGATGCTGGTGAGAGTTCAGTGCAGCTTTTCATTTGAAAATTATTCATTTACAATCACTTATAAAATTTTAGTTATGTCGGAAGAATTAAAAAACCTCAAATCAGATTTAGTAGTGGATGCCCGTGGAACAGCTTGCCCGGGTCCGCTTTTGGCTGCCAAAAAAGCCATTGGTGAAATCGAATCAGGCGAGATACTCGAAATATTGTCGGCCGATGAGGGCACCAAATCTGATATTCCCCGCTGGTGCGAAAAAGTAGGACACGAATACCTTGGTTTCTACGACGAAGACAGTTTTAGCCGTCTTTTCCTCCGCAAAGAATAATTTTTTTATTTGAACCACATTAGTCACATCAGATACATATGTTAATCTCTAATGTGACTAATGTGGTTATAATTTTTTACCATGAACACCGAAAAACCCTCCCCGAAAATATTGGTATTTTCCACCGATATCATTTCCGATCCTGGCATCGATCAGGCCGGATTAAAAAAAATACATTATTCGCCATCAGTTTATGTCATCAGTTTGCCCTGTTCCTCGGGTATCAAACCCCGCTGGATCATGCATGCGCTCGAAAGTGGATTTGATGGCGTTTTCATTGCTGCTGATGGTCACGAATGTTCGTACAGTAGCCGATGTGCTGATTTTACAAATTCAATTGTTGAGAAATCTCAGGAACTTATGAAAGCCAATAATATAAGCCCCAGAAGGGTGAGAATGGCTGCATTGTGTTCAGTTTGTGCTGAACCATTCATGAATCACATGGAAAACTTCAGTAAAATTCTCACTTCAATCGAAAAGTAATCGTCTGATATTCAAAAGTAAAGAACTTAATAAATGGATAATCATAATTATGACGTTTTAGTTGTAGGCGGTGGTGTTGCTGGTCAGGAAACTGCGCTGAATCTCGCCGATCAGGGAAAAAGCGTTTTACTGGTTGAGAAAAGTCTTTCCATTGGAGGCAAGATGATTCAGCTAAGCAAGGTTTTTCCGACCCTCGATTGTGCCGCATGTATTACTACTCCCAAAATGTCAGAAACTGCCCGTCATCCAAATATTACGATGATGCTCAATTCCGATGTTAAGGCAATTGTTAAACAGGGTAACAATTTTAAGATTGATGTAAATATAAACCCGCGCTATGTGATTCCCAAAGACTGTACAGGTTGCGGCGAATGCGAAATTGTGTGTCCTGAAGTGCGAAACGACGAATACAATACTAACCTCGCCGGACGTAAAGTGGCTTACATTCCTTTCAATCTTGCTAATCCACGCATTGCCACCATTGACCGCATGGGGCATTCTGCTCCCTGTATCAACGAGTGTCCGGGTGGTGTGAAACCTTATGGTTACATCACTCTGGCCCGAAACGGACAATACGAGGAAGCGATGAAACTGCATCTCGAAGATATACCGTTCCCGGGAAGTCTTGGTCGTGCCTGTTATGCACCATGCGAAGGAGCCTGTACCCGGGCTTCGCTCGAAGGTGGGGTGGATATCCGCAGAATTAAACGCTATTTTGCCGACTGGTATTACGAAAAATATCCTGAAGCTCCCGCTGTTGAAGTGAAGGAGAAAACCGACAAAAAAATCGCCGTGGTTGGTTCGGGTCCTGCTGGTATGACCTGTGCTTATCATCTGGCGTTGAAAGGACATGATGTAACTATTTTCGAAGCGGCTCCCGGGGCAGGAGGAATGTTGCGCCTGGCTTTGCCCGAATACAGAGCGCCTAAAAGTGTAGTCGACAGAGATTTGCAGAATGTGACTGCCGTAGGTGTAAAAATCGAATGTAACCATAAAATCGAAAATCTTTCTGCATTGAAAACGGATGGTTTTGATTTGGTTTTTGTCGGTGTCGGCACACATGTAAGCTCAAAATCGAATATTGAAGGAATGAATCTTCAGGGAATTGTTGGTTGCATGGAATTCCTCCGCGAATCGAATATCGGCAAAAAAGAAGACCTGACCGGTAAAAAGGTGATGGTGATTGGAGGCGGTAATACGGCTATTGATGCGGCTCGTACTGCGCTACGCTGTGGTGCTGAAAAAGTAACGGTTATCTATCGTCGCAGCCGTGCCGAAATGCCCTGCTTCGAACCCGAAATTCGGGAAGCCGAGGAAGAAGGCGTGGAAATCAGTGTATTGAAAAATCCGGTAAAATACATCGGAAAAGATAGGAAAATTACTTCGGTTCAACTTACAAAAATGCAGTTGGGTGCGGTAGGTGCCGATGGCCGCCGCTCATCGGAGCCGGTAAAAGGTTCGGAGTATATTGAGGAAGTCGATTATGTAATTGAAGCCATTGGCCTGAAACCCACCACAGAGCCTTTTGCAGGACAGGTAGAGCTGAATAAAAACGGCACTATAAAAGTAAATGCTAAAACACTGCAGTCGAGTGTGGATTATATTTTTGCCGGCGGCGATTCCACTACCGGTGCCACTACTTTGATTGAAGCTGCCGGACAGGGCAAAAAGGCCGCTTTCTATATGGATAAACTGTTACGTGGTTTATCGATGGAAAATTTTGAGGAAGGCGATAAACTTCCTTCAGTGGATAAAGCTCCCGTGTTGAAAAATTTCCGTGGCAAACTCGCTAAACCGGTTGAACCTGTGTTGCTCGATCACCGAACAAGAGCTAAACTCTGGGAAGAGGTGGAGAAAGTTTTCAGTGAAAATCAGCTCAAAGAAGCTACCGCCCGCTGTCTGGATTGCAGCAATTGCCGAGAATGTCATCAGTGCGTAACAGCCTGTCCGTCGAATGCAATCGACTTCTCACAAAAACCTGAGAAGAAATCCATTTCTGCCAAATCGGTAGTGCTTGCAACAGGTTACAGTTTGTTCCCGCCCCAAGGAAAGCCCGAATTAGGTTTCGAAAAGTTTCCGAATGTGATTGATTCCATGCAGATGGACCGATTAATTGCACCAACCCGTCCGTTTAACAGCTTAGTTCGCCCGGGCGATGGAAAAGCACCCGACAATATCGCTTATGTGCTTTGCACCGGCTCCCGCGATTCTTCCATCGAAAATCGTGGTTGTGGCAGCGATTGCGCTAATAATCCGATTTGTTCGCAAATATGCTGCATGTACTCCATCAAACAGGCTCAGTTGCTGATGGGCGCCCTGCCAATGGCCGATATCACCATCTATTACATTGATATCCGTGCCTTTGGAAAAGGTTTCGAAGAGTTTTACAAGGAAGCCAAATCGATGGGAGTGAATTTTGTGAAGGGAAAAGTGGCTAAAATTACTGAAAATGAAAATGGAAGCGGTGATTTAGTGCTTCGTTACGAAGATGTACTTAAGGGTATTGTAAAAGATACCCAACACGATTTGGTGGTGCTTTCGACCGGTGTAGTTCCGAATAAAACCATCCCTGCGATGTTTCCTGCTCAGGTACTGGAGCTTGATAAATTCAATTTTGTAAGTCAACCCGACGAATTGATTAGTCCTTCACAAACAAGCATACCCGGCGTTTTTGTTGCCGGTGCTGTTTCGGGACCTAAAGATATTCCCGATTCAATTCTTTCAGCCGGATGTGCTGCTACAGAGGTGGCGTCCTATCTGAATCTGATGGATGCTATGCCTGAAAAAGCAGCTTCGGGTTCGGTAAAATCTTTTAAAATGGCTAAGTAATATGAAGCAGAGAATTGGTGTATATATTTGCCACTGCGGAGGAAATATCTCCGACTATGTGGATGTGGCGGAACTCGGTAAGATGTTCCACAAAGAAGAAAATGTAGTTGTTTCGAAGGATGTGATGTTTGCCTGCTCCGATGCAAATCAGAAAGATATGGTTGCTGATATTCTGGCCAATAAGCTCGATGCCATTGTGGTGGCTTCCTGCTCGCCGAAATTGCACCTGCATACTTTCAAAGGTGTGGCGGTGCGTGCCGGTCTCAATCCGATGAATTACGTGCAGGTGAATGTGCGCGAGCAATGTTCGTGGCCTCATTCCGACCGGCCACGTGAAGCAACTGTAAAAGCTGCAGGTTTGATTCGTGCGGGAATAAACAGGGTAGTATATTCGGAAGCGCTTGAAAATATCGAGATTGATGTTAAGAAATCGGTGTTAGTCATTGGTGCCGGTGTTTCGGGTATGAAAGCTGCCGTCGAATTGTCGAAAAGCGGCAATGAGGTTTTTCTTATCGAAAAAGATTTTTTTGTCGGTGGTAATGTAGCCCGGCAGGATAAGGTTTTTATGGGTAATCAGCATGGAAAGGAGCTTGTTGCGCGACTCTACAACGAAATAAAATCGCGAAATAATATCACCTTGTTCACTGGTGCCATCCTCGAAAAAGTATCGGGTAGTCTGGGAAATTTCTATGTGGATATTAAAGTGAAGCCGCGCTGTATCAACCTCAAAGGTGATCTTCAGTCGGTGAAAAGAGCCATGCAGGAATGTCCGGTTGAAATTTATGATGAGTACAATCTGGGCATGGGTAAGCGTAAGGCGATATATAAAAATTACCCTGAAGCCTTACCCGAAATACCAGTAGTGGATGCGGAAGCATTGAAGGATGCAACTGATTTTACTGCCAAATTTGCCTCAACGCTTAATCTGAAGGAAGAGGAAGCACATATGTCGCTCATTGTAGGTTCGGTATTAGTGGCTACAGGCTACGATCATTATCAACCTGCCGAAGGTGAACTGGGTTATAAATCGTTCCCCAATGTGCTTACTTTGCCTGAATTCAACCGCCTGATGGATTTGAATCCTGATAAACTTGCTTACGGTGGAAAACCCATTAAAAGTGTTGCTTTTATCTATTGTGTGGGAAGCCGTCAGCTCAAGGGGCAGAATAAATATTGTTCGCGTGCCTGCTGCAATGCCACAGTGCACACTTCACTACAGTTGAAAGAGAAATATCGGGGCATTCAAACCTATCATCTGTACAGAGATATCCGCACATATGGTAAACATGAACTGATGTACGAACAATCGAACCGACAGGGCGATTTATATCTGAAGTACGAAGATAAGGAATTGCCGGCAGTGAGTGAGGAAGGTTCAAAATTGCTTGTAAAAGTGAAGGATTCGCTTACATCCAAAAAGGAAATCGAAATTCCGGTGGATATGGTGGTTTTGGTAACCGGTATGGTAGCCCGTACCGATGCACAGGCAATCTCCGAACACCTGAAAATCCCGGTGGGTAACGATAAGTTTTTCAATGAGATACATCCAAAGCTGAAGCCGGTTGAAACGGTTATCAAAGGGGTTTACATCGGAGGTTCATGTCAGGGACCGAAAACCATTTCCGAATCGGTACAGTCGTCGCTGGCAGCCGTTGCCAAAATAAATACGCTTCTTTCGCAGGATAAAATTTCGGTTGATCCGATTATTGCGCGCATCAATGCCGATGCCTGTACCTGGTGTGGGAAATGTGCTGAGGTGTGCGATTATACTGCCCTGAAAGAGGTTGAAGTGGATGGGAAAAGGATAGCTGCAGTGAATAAGGCTGTGTGTACCGGTTGCGGTATTTGCGCTCCTGTTTGCCCCGAAAATGCCATCGAAGTAGCTCAGTATACCGACAACGAAATCGAATCGATGATTGAAGGATTCACCATGAAGTTCGAAATTCGGGAGAGAGTTCAGAATGAAGAGGAAAACGTCGGGGAAGAAGCCACTCAGATGAAGGAATATCCGCAAATTTGGAAGGAAATTCTGACGGGTATGACCGATGAGAAGAATACCATTCCTCAGATTGCTGCGAATTCGAAACTCAGCAACGAATTGGTTACCTATCATCTGATGACCATGAACAGGTATGGTATCGTGGTGCCGGCTGGTATGGATGATAAAGCGCAATATTTTTATTACAAAATTAAAAATCAATGATTTATGGCAAGAGTAAACCCTGATTTTGTATCAGAACTATATAAATACGGTGAAAAGGATTTCAGTGCCTGTTACAATTGTGGCAACTGCACGGCTATTTGTTCACTTTCAACTGCCGACAGCTCTTTCCCCCGGGAGATGGTGCGTTACAGTACACTGGGTCTCGAAGATGAACTGAAAGCCTCACTGAAACCCTGGCAGTGCTACGCCTGCGGCGAATGTACTACGGATTGTCCGCGACAGGCCGACCCCGGCGAACTGATGATGAGTTTGCGCAGGTGGCTGATGGCGCAATACGACTGGACAGGCCTGGCCGGAATACTGTATAAATCGCTGCCCATCACCATTTTGGCTTTTGTGTTAACCCTTGTAGGCGTGATTTATTATGCCGCCAGTCAGCAATTCAATCTGGAGCACCTCATGGAAGTGGGGCACTTGTTCGAAATGGTAGCCATTGGCACTGTGGGTGTGGTAATTTTATTGCCAAACTTAGCCCGCATGTGGTATTTCACCATCCTGAAACCCGGTATCAAAGTTCCGCTGATGAAGTATGTGAAATCGCTTGGTGAGTTGTTTGTACATATGTTTACACAAAAGAAAGCACTCGGTTGCGACGATAACAAACTGCGCTGGTTCGAGCATTTTATATTGGTAATTGCCTATTTGTCGCTGCTGTTCACTACAGTATTTCTGAACTGGTTCCAAACAGAAAATATTTTTGTTCATGTGTTGGGATATGTGCTGAGTGCCATTGTGTTTGTGGTGACAATCCATTTTGTATCACAGCGGGTACGCAAAACAGAAGTGACAAACAGTAAATCGCAACCTGCCGACTGGTTTTTCGTTGTGTGGTTGTTGCTGATGGGACTTACAGCATTTCTGGTAAAACTCTTCCACGATTTTTCGTGGCTCGAAAGCAACAAATGGCTTTACATCGCCCATTTCACAGTACTCGTTCAGTGGGCGCTCATAATTGTCCCTTTTGGAAAATGGACTCACTTTCTCTATCGTTCGTTTGCGATGTATTTCGAAAAGCTTAAAGAGAAATGACTGAATGCAGAATGTCATAATAAAACAATTTTAATTAATCAAAGACTGATTTGAAATTCAGCTTACTGAACAGCCCCAATTATCTTGGTTAATGCGGTTCTGCTGGATTTCATATGAAATCTTGGTTTATATCTCCAAAAAACAAGATTGCGATTCTAAAATTTTCTGTTTTTTTACCCTCTTCCTAATGTTGCTGATTCTGGTTTTGATTCTGTGATTCTTTCTGACCGGCCATGATCCTGTGTACTTGATCGAAACTGACCCCCGAAAGTGTTATTCGCATTTTGTCGACGTTTTAGGATGATAACCTGATTCATTTGGATAGAAAAGTTATTGAAATTCCGGGTATGATTCGCCTGAAGCATATCAGGGATTTTGGTTGATGCATGCGTAATATTCTGATTATAAATATGTTGTTTTTGATGGAAATGTTCAATGCATTTTCTTTATTTTTTCCTTAACTTTGCAGCCTGAAAATTCAATCCTCAAAAATTTAATTTATGGCTGTTATCAAACCTTTTAAGGGTATTCGTCCTCCTCAAAACTTAGTCGAAAAAGTGGCATCACGCCCCTATGATGTGTTGAACTCGGAAGAAGCACGCGCTGAGTCCGAAGGCAATCCCATGTCGCTGTATCATATCATCAAACCAGAAATCGATTTCGAACCCGGAACCGATGAACATGAAGAAAAAGTGTATGACAAAGCACTGGAGAATTTCCGCAAATTCCGTCAGAATGGATGGCTGCTGCAGGATGAAACTGAAAAATACTATGTATATGCACAAACTATGAATGGCAAAACACAGTTCGGTCTGGTAGTTTGTGCCCACATCAATGATTATATGGAAGGTCGTATCAAAGAACATGAACTTACCCGCAGGGATAAGGAAGAAGACCGCATGAAGCATGTAAGAGTAAACAATGCCAATATAGAACCTGTGTTTTTTGCTTATCCGCAACAAACCGAACTCGATGCCATTGTTGCTGAAGTAATTAAGAAAACGCCCGAATATGATTTTATCGCACCCGGAGATGGATTTGGGCATCATTTCTGGGTAATTGATGATGCGCAAACCATCAATCGCATTACTGAACTTTTTGCTGCTATACCGGCCCTATATATCGCTGATGGTCACCACCGCAGTGCTGCTGCTGTCCTGGTTGGAAACGAAAAACGCTGTCAGAACCCCAATCATACCGGCAATGAAGAGTATAACTATTTTATGGCAGTATGTTTTCCCGACAATCAACTGAATATCATCGACTACAACCGTGTAGTGAAAGATTTGAACAATCTGACTGATGATGAATTCCTCGCTAAACTTTCAGCTAATTTTGAGGTTACCAAGATGGGCGAATCAGTTTACAAACCCAATAAATTACATAATTTTTCGTTATACCTATCCGGAAACTGGTATTCGCTCACTGCCAAACCAGGCACGTACAACGATCAGGATCCCATTGGAGTGCTCGATGTAACCATTTCTTCCAATTTAATACTGGATGAAATTCTGGGTATCAAAGACCTGCGTAGCGATAAACGCATTGATTTTGTAGGTGGTATTCGAGGGTTGGATGAACTAAAGAAACGTGTAGATAGCGGCGAAATGCGTGTGGCACTTGCACTCTATCCTGTTTCGATGCAACAATTAATCGACATAGCAGATACCGGAAATATTATGCCTCCGAAAACAACCTGGTTTGAGCCCAAACTGCGCTCTGGCCTGGTAATTCATGAGCTTGATTAATTTTAATCAATTTCAATCACAACTGTTATTTAGGTTTATTAAAGTTTTTCATTGTAAATATCTCAAAGCAAGATTGAATGAAATTAAGCTCCGAATCCTGTTACTTTATATTTTCCTATGTGATTAATGGGGTTAAAACATAATATAAAGATGTTTCATGCGAAATAATTGTGTTGTTTTTCTTTCGATAATAGTTGCTGTTTTGTTTGTAATGGCAGGTTGCAACGCCAAATCGAGGCT
>CAYGJI010000082.1:0-11987 GCA_964350125.1 uncultured Paludibacter sp.
TATATATTTGCAATAGTTATAAACAAAACAATTAAATTATTGCATTATGAAAAAACTTGTTTTAATGGCAGCTTTGCTGGTTGGTTTATCAATTTCTTCTCAGGCCCAGGTTGATGGAAAGGCTATTGGTTTACGTTTGGGTTATAACGCTGAGATTTCTTATCAACATCCGCTGAGTGACGCAAACAGGGTTGAACTCGACCTGGGACTCGCTTCCTGGGCCGGTGGAATATCTTTGAATGGGGCCTATCATTGGGTAAAGGATTTATCATCTGTAGGTGAAGGTTTTAACTGGTACTATGGTGGTGGTCTCGGAACTGCAATATGGAACGATTATTTCGGATTAGGAGTAATTGGTCAGATAGGTGCAGAATATCATTTCGAATTAGGAAGCCTGCCTTTGGTTGCTTCGATCGACTGGCGTCCAAGTGTTAATATTATTGGTGGTTTTGGTTTCGGTTATGCCAGTTTTGGTGCCGGTATCAGGTATAAATTCTGATTCATATCCATAGTTAAGTAACAGGAAGAAAATAATGTCATATTTTAAACGCATTTAAAAACAACATAAATAATTAATTGATGCTCTTTTGAACGTCTTTTGTACTTTCATTCGGTTGTTTAGCCCGCTAAACGCCCTCACTCAAGTCCAAAATCCATTTCAAAATAGCAATGAAAAATTACGACATTATTTTCGTCCTATTACTTAATTCAAATAGAACACAGGAAACACAAATCAGCGGTTTTGGATGGATAATTCCCTGCGGGTTTCCAAAGCATGACTTCTGATTTGTGTTTTCTGTGTTTTTCTGTGTTATTGTATGTCAATGTGCCACAAAATGTTTTATATTTGCAGCACTTGTTTCACCCTTACAATCAAAAGCAATGAAAAACAGGAAGCGTTTTGCAATTATTTTCCCGGCTTTAGTCATGCTTTTCTTTGCACTGTCATTTGCAGTCAGGGAGCAGCCCACTACCTTTCCGCGTACTGCCGAAAACCTCTATGCCACCTACTGTGCCAGTTGCCATGGCGAAAAACTCGACCGGTTCGCGGCACGTCCCTGGGTGTATGGCAATTCGGAGCGTGAGGTTTTTTCCACGCTTAAAAATGGTCGTCCTGCCATTGGTATGCCACCTTTTGTGAATGCCATGACAGACGATGAAATTCGTTTGCTTGCAAAATTCACCATCGAAAAGGTAGCTCAGGTGCCCGCTGTTCAGCCGGCACGATTCAATGTGAAAGATACCATTCGTTCGCTCGACCTCACTTTTGTGCTCGAAGAAGTGGCGGGGCAACATATGCAGATTCCATGGGGAATGGTGGTATTGCCTGATGGCAGCATGCTTGTAACTGAAAAAGCCGGAAAGCTATTCCATGTTAATCAGGGTGTAATGAAAGAAGTAGAAGGCCTGCCACAGATTTATGTGCGGGGGCAGGGTGGTCTGATGGATGTGGTTTTGCATCCCAACTTCAGCAAGAACAGGTTCGTTTACCTCTCCTATGCTGATGGGCCTGGGCCAAACAACGTCAATACTTCCATTGGTTTCGGTGAGTTTCGTGATGGTAAGCTGAAGAATTTCCGCAGGATTTTCGACGGATTGCCCGACACAGGCAATGGAGTGCATTTTGGTTGCAGGATGTTTTTCGACAATCAGGGTTACCTCTTTTTTGGCATCGGCGATCGTGGCAGGATGCAGCAGGCACAGCAGTTAGACAACCACTGCGGAAAGATACACCGTATTTATGACGATGGTCGTATTCCGAATGATAATCCTTTTGTAGGACAAGAGGGTGCCATGCCATCAATCTGGAGTTATGGCATTCGCAATCCACAGGGACTCACTTACGATAGCAAGCGTAATATCATCTGGGAAAACGAGCATGGCCCGAAAGGGGGTGATGAACTGAACATTATCCGCAAGGGTGTTAATTATGGCTGGCCAACCATCAGTTTTGGAATCAACTACGATGGTACCATTATTACCAACGATACTGCCCGTGTAGGAATGGAGCAACCGATTCATTACTGGAATCCTTCTATAGGTACGAGTTCGCTGGCATTAGTCACCAGTCCCCGCTATTCCGGCTGGGAGGGCGATTTACTCAGCGGTTCACTCAGTTTCGAGTATCTGGAACGTTCTATCATGAAGAATAACCGGGTGATTGCTTCCGAACGCCTGTTGCCGCGCATAGGCAGGGTACGGCACATCATGCAGGGCTCGGATGGCTATTTGTATGTCGCTGTCGAAAACCCTGGCAAAGTGTACCGAATTGTTCCCATAAAATAACAATGGTATGTTTTGCTGCCGTTTTTACCTTTTGCTTGTCTTATTTTCTGTTTCCGGACTCTTATTTGCCAAAGAGTTTCAGCACGACAGTGTTACGAAGAATGTAAAACTTAGCGAACACATTGTAAGCTCATCGCGCTACCCCCGCGATTTGCGCGGTATGGCTGCTCCGGTTCAGGTGATAGGCGCAGGTAGGCTCGGGCTGAACGATGCAGGCGACTTATCGGCTACGCTCAATACCCTGCCGGGTGTATGGATGGAAAGCGGAACAGCGCAAACAACCAAAATCACCATCCGCGGGATAGGTTCTCGTACACAGTACGGCACAAACCGTACCCGCGCCTGGGTCGATCACATACCGCTTACGGCTGGCGACGGCACCACTATCACCGACGATATGGAGATGGATTTTCTGGAGCGGATTGAGTTGCTCAAAGGAACCTATTCGGCATGGCATGGCTCGGGCATGGGAGGCTCAGTGCGATTTGTTAGCCTGAAGGCGCCCGAAGTGAATTTGCATGCTACCGTGAATACAACCGTAGGAAGTTACGGTATGCATAAATTCAGCGGGAATATACGCGCCCGTTTCGACAAGGGATACCTGACCGCAGGAGCGGTGCGGACTGCCGGCGATGGTTATCGTGAAAACAGTGCCTATTCACGCAATTCTTTTTTTGTGTCGGGTAGTCAGCAGCTCAAAGGGAAACTCGATTATCTGCTGATGTACAATCAGGTACATGCTTTCACACCCAGTTCGGTGGATGAACCAACCTTTCGGGATGCACCCGAAAAAGCTGCAGCCAACTGGCTGGCTGCAAAAGGTTTTAAGACCTACGACAGGCTACTGGCCGGAGCAAGTCACCAGACATTTTTTGGAAAACACTTCAGCAATATCCTTGCAGTGTCGGGTAGCTTTTGGGATCACTACGAAAAACGGCCATTCAACCACCTCGACGATGAGGCTTTGTCGGTTACTGTACGCGAAAGTTTGCTTTTCAGTAGCAGAAAACTGGATTTGTCGGTTGGGGCAGAATGGCAGCACGAAAACTACAGATGGCAGATTTTCGAGCCTGTGAATGAAGCTGAAACAAGCAATGCGAACGAAATACGCAATCAGTTTAATGCCTTTTTCGGAGTAGAATCGCGGCTTTACGAGGTGCTCACGCTGAGTTTGGCAGGCAATCTGAATGCCACAAACTATCAGTCAAAAGGAAATAATCTCAGTACAAATAGTCCTTTCCATAGAATTGCTGAATATCCCATGATTTATTCGCTCAAACTGGGTGTGGTTTACAGGCCCCACGAACAGCAATCGTATTATTGTTCGGTCGGACATGGATTTTCGCATCCTACCATGGAAGAAAGTCTGGCTTCGGATGGTATGCTCAATGTCAATCTGAATCCCGAGCAGGGGGTAACCACCGAGATCGGTACCCGTTTGTGGCTGTACAACAATCGTTTGACTCTGAATGCGTCGATTTATGCCATTCTGCTCAACAATTTATTGATAACCCGCAGGCCGGTTGAAGATGTGTTTTACGGCGAAAATGCAGGTTCGGCCAAGTTGCAGGGCGTGGAGCTGCAGGCCGGTTTGCGTTTGTTGCCGAAACTAAACATCAGCCTTGCTGCCGAGGCGTCCGAAAACCGTTTTCTGCAATACGAAAATGAAGATGGCAATTTTCAGGGGCTGCATTTGCCGGGTATACCGCAATATCGCCTGCAAGCTGAAGTAGATGCTACCCTGATGCCCGGCTTGCGCTTTGTTTTCAACCAAATACTGGTTGGGAAGCAGTATTACAACGATGCCAACACCCTTTCAGGCAATGCGTGGATGCGCACTGATCTGCGTTTATCATACGCTTTTACATGGAAAAAACTGCAATTTGAGTCTGCAGCTTCACTCCGGAATGTTTTTGATGAGCGTTATGCTTCCATGATTTTGGTGAATGCACCTGCCTTTGGCACCCGACCTCCGCGTTATTATTATCCGGCACTGCCGCGAAATGCGGTTTTCAGCATGAAAATAAGCTATCGCTGAGTTTATTTGAGCGATTCAAGTGCTTTACGCATTGCAGAAACTATTCCGTCAGGATTTTTTCCTCCCGCTGAAGCAAAGAATGGCTGTCCACCGCCACCACCCTGAATTTCCTTCGCAGCTTCACGGGCGATATTCACCGCATTCAAACCCGATGCTACCAGGTCGTCGCTGAGCAACACCGTAATCGATGGTTTGCCTTCGTGAATACATCCGGCTACGAAAAACAGTTTTGTGGGTTGCGCATTGCGAATCTGGAATGCCAGCGTTTTTACCTGATCAGCAGGCATATTGCCTTCGAATTGTATGATTTTGATGTCCTTACTGTCCTGAGCACTTGCCAGCAGTTTATCACGCAGCAACATGATTTTTTCGTGCTGATATCCTTCGATTTGCTTGCGGAGTTCCGAAACTTCTTCACTCATTTTTTTGAGTGCAGTGAGTACATCGGGCGTATTGTTGAGCAATACTCTGGCATGAGCAAGCACATCCTGCTGACTGTTGAGCATTGCCTCCACAGCCTTTCCTGTGATAGCCTCAATACGCCTGATGCCCGCAGCAATTGAGCTTTCGGATACAATGCGTACCATTCCGATATTGCCGGTCGATTGCACATGCGTACCGCCACAAAGTTCGATGGAACTACCAAATTGAATCACGCGCACCGTTTCTCCGTATTTCTCACCAAAAAGCGCCATGGCACCCATGGCCTGCGCTTCGGCAATCGGGGTTTCACGCTTTTCCTGTACAGGCATATTTTCTCTGATTTTGCGGTTGGCAATGGCCTCAACAGCGCGAACCTCATCATGTGTCATCTTTTGGAAATGAGAGAAGTCAAAACGCAGCGATTCGGGACTCACGAACGAACCTTTTTGTTCCACATGGTTACCCAGCACTTCGCGCAAAGCTTCGTGCAAGAGGTGTGTTGCCGAGTGATTTCGTTCAATTGCCGCCCGTTTTTCGATATCAACCACCGCTGAAAAGGAATCGGTTAAATCGGCAGGCAGTTTTTTGGCAATATGAACAGCCAGATTATTCTCTTTTTTGGTGTCGGAGATTTCAACCCATTCAGTACCTGAGCGCAGAACACCCGAATCGCCAACCTGTCCGCCCATTTCTGCATAGAAAGGTGTGAAGGATAATACCAGCTGATAGTATTCCTGATTTTTCTGCTTCACTTTTCGATAGCGCAGAATTTCGGTGTCGAATACGGTGAAATCATAGCCCACAAAAACACTTTCGCCTTCGCGCACCGTTACCCAATCGCCTGTTTCTACTGCAGCGGCATTGCGGGCACGGTCTTTCTGTATCTGCATTTCGGCATTAAACTCTTCGATATTGACTGTAAAATGATTCTCACGAAGGATCAATTCGGTTAAGTCCAGCGGGAATCCAAAAGTATCGTACAAAGTAAATGCATCTTTACCGGCAATAATGGTTTTGTTCACTTTGCGGGCTTCATCCATAACCTTATCCAACAACCTGATCCCTGTTTCCAGCGTTCTCAGAAACGATTCTTCCTCTTCTTGAATCACTTTTTCGATAAGCGACTTCTGTGCAATAAGTTCGGGATAAGCCTTACCCATCACTTCGCACAGTTTGCCAATCAGTTTAAACATGAAAGCGTGACGCTGATCAAGGAAAGTATAGCCATAGCGTACAGCCCTGCGCAGGATGCGGCGAATCACATATCCGGCTTTGGCATTCGAAGGCAATTGACCATCGGTAATCGAGAAAGCGATGGTGCGGATATGGTCGGCTATCACCCGCATAGCGATATCCACTTGTTCGTTTTTGCCATACTCAGTGTTGCAAACCAGGCCAATTTGGGCAATCACCGGTGTGAAAATATCAGTATCGTAGTTCGATGTTTTGCCCTGTACGGCCATACACAAACGTTCGAAGCCCATGCCTGTGTCAATCACTTTAGCAGGAAGTGTTTCGAGCGAACCATCGGCTTTGCGGTTAAACTGCATAAACACATTGTTCCAGATTTCAATCACCTGCGGATGGCTCTGATTGACAAGAGTGAGTCCGTCGATCCTTGCCCTTTCGCTTTCAGGGCGGATATCAACATGTATCTCTGAACATGGACCGCACGGACCGGTATCGCCCATCTCCCAGAAATTGTCTTTTTTATTACCATTGATGATGCGCTCTGCCGGCAGGAACTGCGCCCATATTTCAGCCGCTTCATCATCACGTCCCAGTCCTTCGGCCGGAGAACCTTCGAAAACCGTTACATACAAACAGTTCTTATCTAACTTCAATACATCGGTGAGGTATTCCCATGCCCACTCGATGGCTTCCCGCTTGAAGTAGTCGCCAAACGACCAGTTGCCGAGCATCTCGAACATGGTGTGGTGGTAGGTGTCGTGCCCAACTTCTTCCAGGTCGTTGTGTTTTCCACTCACCCTGAGGCATTTCTGTGAGTCGGCCACCCGGGTATACACGATAGGATCGTTGCCGAGGATGATGTTTTTGAACTGGTTCATCCCTGCATTGGTAAACATCAGCGTGGGATCATCCTTGATAACCATAGGAGCTGAAGGCACAATTTTATGCTTTTTCGAAGTAAAAAAATCCAGAAAGGATTGACGTATTTCCTGTGAAGTCATTGTTTGTCGTTTTTCGGAGTGCAAAAATACTTAATTTTTTCAGTTTAAACATAAACCTCACAGCTTTTTAAATACCGACGGGTTTGATAATGATGCAATTTTATTACTTTTGCAAACCGATTCTAATAAGAATCATCCAATCAGTTACTGCATGGCCAAGAAAAAATATTACTTCAATCCGGAGACATTGAGCTACGAGGAGACCGATCACACCCTGCTTTTCAAGCTGAAGAGGTTGCTCATTCATTTGTTTTCAGGAGTATCGCTGGGGGCACTTTTTTTCTTTATTTTCGTAATTTTTGTCGATTCGCCTGAAGAAAAACAACTTGAACAGGAGAAAAGTCGTTTGCAGGCGCAGTACAGGCTGCTCGAAAGCAGCATGGACGAATTGCAGGCAGTACTCAGCGATTTGCAGGAGCGCGACGATAATCTGTACCGCGTTATTTTTCAGGCCGACCCCATTCCTTACTCTGTTCGCAAAGCCACTGCTGTAAATACGGAGTATTATAAGCAATTGTTGCGGATGACCAATTCGGAGATAGCTGTAGCCACCACCCGGAAGTTCAATTTACTCAAAAAGCAGTTGTATATCCAGTCTAAGTCTTATGATGAATTGGTCGTACTTGCCCGCAATCAGGAGCAGCTTTTACAGCATATACCAGCCATTCAGCCTATCTTAAATAAAGATTTAACCCGCACTGCATCTGGTTTTGGCTGGCGCATCGACCCCATTTACCGATCGCGGCGATTCCACGAGGGGATGGACTTTACAGCCCCCATCGGCACCGATATTTTTGCCACGGGGAATGGTACTGTTGTGTTTGCCGGATGGAAGCAGGGTTATGGAAACACAGTGGAAATCAATCATGGCTTCGGATACCTGACGCTTTATGCGCACATGCACAAAATCGGTGTACGAGCCGGACAAAAAGTTAACCGGGGCGATGTGATTGGCACTGTGGGCAATACAGGGAAATCCACCGGACCGCACCTGCATTACGAAGTTCACTTCCGCGGTCAAGTCATGAATCCGCAAAATTACTACTTCCTCGACTTAAGTCCCGAAGAATACGACCGGATGGTGCAGTTGAGTAATAATGCGGGTCAGATGTTTGATTGAAAAGCTTTGAACTACCATCGGTACGTCGCCGGTCCCGAATAATCACATTCACAAACGCGCTTTCAGCTCCTGCGTTTCCTTTTCAAAACCGGGTTTTTCGAGCAGAGCGAACATGTTTTTCTTGTATGCTTCCACACCCGGCTGATCGAACGGATTCACACCCAACAGGTAACCACTGATACCACAGCCCTTTTCGAAGAAATACAGCAATTGTCCGAGATAATATTCGTTAAGCTTCGGAAGTTCGATTTGCAGGTTGGGCACACCACCGTCGATGTGCGCGAGTAAAGTGCCCAGTTCGGCCATCTTATTCACTTCATCCACCCTTTTGCCGGCGAGGAAGTTCAGTCCGTCGAGGTTGGCATCATCAGCAGGTACAAATACCTTGTAGTTAGGTTCCTTGACCGAAATCACTGTTTCGAAAATGGTACGTTCACCTTCCTGAATCCACTGTCCCATCGAATGCAGGTCGGTGGTAAAATCCACGGCTGCGGGGAAAATGCCCAGGTTATCCTTGCCTTCGCTCTCTCCGTAAAGCTGTTTCCACCATTCGGATACGAAATGCAGTTTGGGGTTGAAATTCACCAGAATCTCAATCTTTTTACCTGTTTTGTATAACTCATTGCGCACGGCAGCATACTGAGCAGCAGGATTTTCGCTGTAGCAGGTTTCAGTTCCGCAAAGCGTTTCCATGCTCACTGCACCGGCCACAAACTGACGGATATCAAATCCGGCCACAGCAATGGGAAGTAATCCAACAGGAGATAGCACCGAATATCTTCCACCGATATTATCTTCAATCACATAGGTTTTATAGCCTTCCTGAACGGCCAGTGTACGTAGTGCACCACGGGCTTTATCGGTTACAGCCACAATCAGTTTCTGAGCCGATTCTTTACCCTGCTGTTGTTCGAGTTGCGTTTTCAGCAGGCGGAAAGCCAGGGCAGGTTCTGTAGTGGTGCCCGATTTAGAAATAGAGATAATACCGAACTTCTTTGTTTTGAGCAGTTCCTGCAGTTCGAACAGATAATCTTCGCCGATATTCTGACCGGCATACACCACTGCGGGGGCTTTGCGTTCGGTTTGCAACCAGTCGAAACTGTTGCTCAGTGCGTCGATCACCGCTTTGGCACCGAGGTAGCTTCCACCGATTCCCACAACCACCACTACTTCGCAGTTTTCGCGCAGTATGCGGGCAGTATTTTCCACATCAGCCAAATGAGCCTCGTCGATGGAAGAGGGAAGATTGAGCCAGCCCAGAAAATCATTGCCTTTGCCTGTTCCTTCATGCAAAGCAAGGTTGGCGGCTTTGGCCGGTTCTTTATACGCTGCAACTGCTTCTTCCGACACAAATCCGAAAGCATGTTTGATGTTGAGTTTGATAGTATCCATAATTCTATTTTAATTTGTCTGTTAATTCCCTGATTTTGAGTATGGGCGAACTGCGGTTGTATAATATTTCGTACACAGCATCAACAATGGGCATATCAACCCTGTATTTTTCGTTGATTTCATGAATACATTTGGTGGCATAGTATCCTTCGGCAATCATTTCCATCTCCAGTTGTGCGGTTTTCACCGAATATCCCTTGCCTATCATGTTGCCGAAAAGTCTGTTGCGACTGAATTTTGAATAAGCCGTAACGAGCAGGTCGCCCAGATAAGCCGACTCATTGATGTCGCGGTAAAGCGGATTCGTGGCGTTGCAGAAGCGTTTTATCTCCTGTATAGCATTGGATATCAGTACTGACTGGAAATTATCTCCGTATTTCAAGCCATGGCAAATACCTGCGGCTATCGAATAAATATTCTTCATTACCGAGGAGTATTCCATACCCATCACATCCTCGCTGGTAGAAGTTTTCACAAAGCTTGTGGCGAATTTATCGGCCAGCATGCGCGCTTTTTCTCGCGAAGCAGAAGCGATGGTGAGGTAGGAGAGGCGTTCGAGTGCCACTTCCTCGGCATGACAGGGCCCTGCGAGTACCGCAATATTCTCTTTCGGCACCTTGTAAATCTGTTCAAAAAATTCGGTAACAATGAGATTCTCATCAGGCACTATCCCTTTGATGGCCGAAACGATAATTTTCTTGTCGATGCGCCGGGTCAGTTTCTTCAAATGATGTTTGAGAAAAGGCGATGGTGTGGCAAAAATCAGAATGTCGGAAGTGGCTACCACCTGATTGATATTGCTGGTAAAGCGGATATGGTCGGTGTCGAATTTCACCCCGGTAAGGTACGACGGGTTTTTGCTCAGGCGGATAAACTCATCGATTTGCTCCTGCCTGCGCATGTACCAGTTAATTTCGTTGACGTTGTTCAGCACAATCTTGGCGATGGCTGTTGCCCAGCTTCCTCCACCAAGAATTGCAATTTTCAGTTTGTCGGGCATGGGTGATTATTGTTCGGACGGTTCGTTGTTGATTGGTTTCATCTGCGGGAAGAACAGCACTTCCTGAATGGCCTGCTGACCGGTCATAAGCATTACGAGGCGGTCCATACCAATACCCATCCCGGATGTTGGAGGCATGCCATATTCGAGGGAACGTACAAAATCCATATCGATTTGCATGGCCTCATCGTCGCCTTTTTCGCTGAGTTTCATTTGTTCCTGAAAGCGTTCGAGTTGGTCGATGGGGTCGTTGAGTTCCGAGTAGGCATTGGCTAATTCCTTGCCGTTCACCATCAGCTCAAAACGCTCGGTGAGTTCGGGGTTGCGGCGGTGGCGTTTGCAAAGCGGGCTCATCTCCATCGGATAGTCGGTGATAAAAGTGGGCTGGATATAGTTCTTCTCGCATTTTTCGCCGAAAATTTCATCAATCATCTTGCCTTTACCCATCGATTTTTCGACATCAATATGCAGTTTTTTGCATACTTCACGCAGTTGTGTTTCATCCATACCACTGATGTCGATGCCCGTATGTTCGTGGATGGCATCAATCATGGTGATGCGTTTGAAAGGCGTTTTAAACGAGATGGTTTTGTCGCCCACCTGCAGTTCGGTGGTGCCATTCACATCGATGCAAACCTTTTCCACCATTTTTTCGGTGAATTCCATCATCCAGTTGTAGTCTTTGTATGCCACATAAATTTCCATGGCCGTAAACTCCGGATTGTGGGTGCGGTCCATGCCTTCGTTGCGGAAATTTTTCGAAAACTCATACACGCCTTCGAAACCGCCCACAATCAGACGTTTCAGATACAGCTCGTTAGCGATACGCAGGTACAGCGGAATATCGAGAGCATTGTGGTGTGTGATAAACGGACGGGCAGCAGCGCCACCCGGAATCGACTGCAATACAGGTGTTTCCACCTCGATATAACCTTGAGCGTTGAAATATTCGCGCATGGAGTTATATACTTTGGTGCGTTTGAGAAAAATATCTTTGATGCCGGTATTCACTACCAAATCGACATAGCGCTGGCGATAGCGTTGTTCCGGGTCTTCGAAAGCATCATAAGCCACCCCGTCTTTGTACTTCACGATAGGCAGCGGTTTGAGCGACTTGGCCAGTACAGTCAGTTCCTGTGCATGCACCGAAATTTCGCCCATCTGGGTACGGAAAACATATCCTTTGATGCCAATAAAGTCGCCGATATCGAGCAGTTTCTTAAATACGGTATTGTACATTTCCGGTTGAGCTTCGGTGTTGATGTCGTCGCGACTCACATACACCTGAATGCGGCCTTTGGAGTCCATCAGCTCAATAAAAGAAGCTTTTCCCATGATGCGTCGGCTCATCAAACGGCCTGCAATCACCACCGGCGTACCACTTTCCTCATCTTTAAAAGCCGCCCTGATATCTGTCGAATAGGCATCGACCGGATACAAAGCTGCCGGATAAGGCTCTATCCCCATTTCGCGTAAACGGTTGAGACTCTCGCGTCTGAACACTTCCTGTTCACTCAATTCTATACTCATAGATTT
>CAYGJI010000083.1:0-11662 GCA_964350125.1 uncultured Paludibacter sp.
GTATTACAATGTATTACAGCTTGTTATTTTGTGTTAATTCGGAATTAATAAATTAAGTATTAATTAAAATTGGCTGTTTTGAAAAATCAAAACAGCCAATTTCTTGCGGAAAAAATCAGCCTTCAGGCTATCATTCTCATGAATAACAGGCAGTCAACATCCAAAGATTTTCTCCTGTTCTCTGATATAATCGCTCATCAGAGCTACCGTTGCTTCATCACCTGCATCCGAAGCAACCTTCAAAAGACCCTCTCAGATGCTATAAACAGTTTCAGGGTTTCCATGATGTTGTTCAGACATGCATCGCCATCAGTTATTTAGCCTTCAGTCCGTACAATACTCCCTGTAATTTTTCGGGATTAAGTCCTGTAAATTGAATTGTTTTCATCTTCTTGTTCATTGTATATTTATACCATGTTTATTTCTGATGATGCAAAGATACCTTGTACGAAGATAATAAATCAGGCAGATAAAGTGTATTGATTTATAGATTGTTTTGAATAAGAACAGGAAAGTGGATTTTAATTGTTAAAATTGCAGAAAAGGTCCAATAATGATATAATGATTAGCGATGGTGTGCGGAAAGTCAGGGATTCGAACCCTGGGTACAGTTACCCGTACATCGGTTTTCGAGACCGACCCATTCGACCGCTCTGGCAACTTTCCATTGGCAATGCAAAAGTATAATAAATATTCAGTTTTGCAATTTGTTTATCCAAAAAACTTGTTCTTTGGTTTTGTTTCGCCTCATAGTGTTTAGGATTTGAAACGAAAGGGTGTTATATCATAAAAAATGACTTATGCTATTTCTGGCATAAGTCATTTTTGTCGGGATGACAAGATTCGAACTTGCGACCACTCGCCCCCCAGACGAGTACTCTAAACCGGGCTGAGCTACATCCCGCACTCTCAAATTTTGCGTTGGCAAAGGTAAGTTTTTATTTGCAAACTGACAAGAGGGATTTTGAAAAATGTGCCAATGTGCTAATGTGCTAATGTGCCAATGTGCCAATGTGCTAATTGAGGATTTGGAACACAAATGACACGAATATTCACAAATTTTTTATTGAAACTAATTTATTTGGTTGGAATACAATAATTTAATTCCAAAATTATTTGTGTTTATTTGTGTTCTGAACAATCCTCAAATCAGGAATAGATTGTATTACAGTCCCTTTTCAGAGAGGTATCTTTCTGCTTCGATGGCGGCCTGACATCCGCTTCCTGCTGCTGTAACGGCCTGCCGATAGTGTGGATCGGCAACATCGCCGGCAGCAAACACACCGGGTAAATTGGTGCGCGGAGTACCGGGAACAGTAATGATGTAACCTGTTTCGTCGGTTTGTATCCAGGGTTTGAAAATATCTGAATTAGGCTTATGTCCAATGGCTAAGAAGAAGCCATCGATTTCAATATGCACTTTTGATTCATCACTTTGTCCGCGGCGCTTAATCAGATTGGCACCTTCCACCACTTTTTCTCCTGAAAGACCGATGGTTTCGTGTTCGAAAAGTACTTCAATTTTTGGATTATTGAATACACGGTCCTGCATTATTTTCGAAGCTCTGAGGAAAGGTTTGCGTACAATCAGAAAGACTTTTTCAGCGAGACCTGCCAGATAAATTGCTTCTTCACATGCTGTGTCGCCGCCACCCACAACAGCCACTTTTTTCTTTCTGTAAAAGAACCCGTCGCATGTAGCACATGCTGAAACACCCGATCCCGAGTATTTGGTTTCATCAGGTATTCCAAGATATTTGGCAGTTGCTCCGGTTGAAATGATGAGTGTATCAGCCAGAATTTTTTTCTCTCCATCGATAATTACCTGGTATGGCGCCGACGAAAGATCAGTCGCAGAGGCATGACCAAAACGAATATCTGCTCCAAAACGTTCTGCCTGTTTTTTCAAGTCTTCCATCAATTCAGGTCCGGTAGTTCCCGACGGATATCCGGGGAAATTTTCAACTTCGGTAGTTGTAGTCAGTTGACCTCCGGGTTGCATACCTTCGTACAATACTGGCGATAAATTGGCTCTCGAAGCATAAATGGCGGCCGTATAACCAGCCGGTCCTGATCCGATAATCAGACAACGAACTTTTTCTGTCATAATTTTTTATTTGTAATTAGTAATACAATTTTTAGTCAAACTAACGAAGGTCATTCACAATCACATTTTTGTACTTGCTACGATCGAAAACAAAACTACCTGCCGGAATCTGCTGCTGCAAACGGTAATTGCTAAGTTGAATTTCATGCTTTGAGCCATTAGTATACTGAATTAAAATGTGCGATAGATGACCGCTCGATTTAATAAATTCAGCCTCCATCTTTGAAAAGGCTTCACCCTTTTTCTTTGGAGTCATTTCTATTTTGACGTTCAGAGGATTTCTACTGCTTCCTTTTTTCAAATTACTTTTTGTTCTGAAAGATGAAAGTACTGCGACCGGATTTACTTCAGCAAGTTCCACTTCAGAGGGTTCTGTAAGTGTTACTTCATTACTTTGTTTCAGATATACCCATTGTGTTTTTCCATTGAACCACACCAGAATATCATCCATTTCGAGGTAAAACTGATTTCCTTTCAGTAATAGTTTACCTGAAAAACGTTGCGAATGTACTGCATTTTTTTCTGTTGAGGTAATACTAAAATCTGTTTGAATAGCTGATTGCTGTATGCTTTGAATAAAATTGTTTATAAGTACCTCTGAATCAGATGTTTTTTGAGCTGTCAGACTACAGATTGAATTTATGAATAGAACTATAGAAAAGATATATTTGTACATTATGCTTTTTTTTGTTGACAAGATTAATGCAGGTGTTTCAAAATCTGTTCCAGATGATATTCGTCCATTACCAGCACCTGGCGGGCCTTGCTGCCTTCGTTGGGGCCGATAATACCCGCGACCTCCATCTGATCTACAATGCGACCGGCCCTGTTATAACCTATCGAAAATTTTCGCTGGATATTAGAAGTTGAGCCCTGTTGGGTAGCCACTATCAAACGGGCAGCATCTTCAAACAATGGATCGCGCTTACTCATGTCAATACTGCTTAAATCAGGACCATCGCCTTCAGAACCTGTATATTCGGGCAGATAATATGCACAGGGATAAGATGGTTGTCGTGCCACATGATGCACAATATTTTCTACTTCCGGTGTGTCCACAAAAGCACATTGTACACGAATAATCTCGTTACCGGAAGTGAAAAGCATATCACCGCGACCAACCAACTGATTTGCACCGGGACCATCGATGATGGTACGGGAATCGATCATGGAAGAAACTCTGAAAGCTACCCTTGCAGGGAAGTTGGCCTTGATAACTCCGGTGATAATATTCACCGAAGGTCGCTGTGTAGCTATAATCATATGGATACCCACAGCACGTGCAAGTTGCGCAATTCGGGCAATTGGTAATTCCACTTCTTTACCAGCAGTCATAATAAGATCGCCAAACTCATCCACAATCACTACAATATAGGGTAGGTACTGATGTCCCTTCTCAGGATTCAAATGCCGGTTGACAAACTTCTCGTTGTATTCTCTGATATTTCTTACATGTGCTTTCTTTAGCAAATCATAGCGATTGTCCATTTCCTTACAAAGCGAACTCAATGTTTCGAGCACTTTGGTAGTGTCGGTAATGATGGCGTCTTCACTATCGGGTAATTTCGCTAAGAAATGCCTTTCGATATCACCATAAATATTAAACTCTACTTTTTTGGGGTCGATCAGGACCAGTTTTAGTTCAGCAGGATGTTTTTTATACAGCAGTGAAGTGATGATAGCATTCAATCCGACCGATTTACCCTGACCGGTAGCACCTGCAACCAGCAAGTGTGGCAATTTTGTGAGGTCGACCATGAAAATTTCATTGGTAATTGTACGACCGAATGCCACTGGCAATTCGAAACCCGAATCCTGAAACTTGCGGGAGGCTATTACCGAATGCATGGATACAATTTGAGGATCAGCATTGGGAACCTCGATACCAATTGTGCCTTTGCCCGGAATCGGTGCAATGATGCGGATACCTGTAGCTGCAAGGCTCAGCATGATATCATATTCGAGATTCTTGATTTTGGAAATACGAACTCCTTCTTTTGGTACTATTTCATACAATGTGATGGTTGGTCCTACGGTAGCTTTGATGGTTTTTATTTCGATTCCATAATTTTGCAGGGTTGTTGTAATGCGTTCTTTATTAGCATTTTGTTCCTTCATGTCGATATGAGTTTCATTGTCGGTACCATACACCTTCAGCAGATTGAGTGATGGTGGTGAGTATTTCGACAAATCAAGGGTAGGATCGTATTTTCCAAGTTTCTCAACCGTATAGAACGGGTCTTCATTTTCTTCATTTTTCCCATTATACATTGCTGCATCAATCGGTTTATTTTCGTCGCTGATAAATGGTTTTTCTATTTCAAATGGAACATCAGAAACTGATGCAGCAACAGGTTCTTCCTCTGTTATTTTCTCAACATCAAAAACTCCCGCAAATTTTTTCTCTTCATTTCCTTTCGATACCCAGTCTTCAGGAACAATCTCTGTTCCAATGGCAACGGTAAGTGCATTTTTTTCGTCGGTCTGTTGTTGAACTTTGCTGCTGGCTGTTTTTTTGCTGAAAAGACTTTTAATTGCAGGAATGGTACCCTGATATGCAATAATTAGATAAGCAAGAAAAATGCCTGAAAGTGAGAGCAATAAACCAATTTCACCAATATACGACACCAGCCATTCACAAGCAAAAACACCGTGTTGGCCTCCCAAACGGAAAAACAAATCTGGCTTGTAATAAACATCTATGAAACCAAGGCTAAGGGATAGCCATACAAGCCAGAAAGATGCATGAAAAAAAGATCGACTTAACGAAATAATTTTGACTTTGATTAACCTGAAAGCGATTACAAAAGCAAAAAACAGCATAGCAAAAGATGATATCCCAAATCCTTCATGTATGAGCGAATGTGAAATCACAGCACCGGCTACTTTGGTTGTATTTTGAATTTCATTTCTCGACTCGTGCAGCTGCGACCAGGATAATTCCATCAGGCTTTGGTCTTCGGCACCCGTAGAAAAGTAAGATATCATTCCGACACTCACAAGCAGCAAAATAACAAAAATCATCATTCCAACAACAAAATGGGTGATTTCACTTTTAAAAAACCGACCCGTTTTTTCCCAATACTGTTTGTTGTTTTTGGATACAGGATGTTTTACAGGTCTCCTTGTAGTTGATTCCAATCCTATCGTTTTTACTTCATCCCGATTGGTGGGTTGTGGTCTGACTGGTTTCCTTGGTGGCATATTTTGCTTGACAAATGGTGCTTTTTGTGAATTTGCAAAAATAAGAAAAAAATAACGTGTTATTTGCTTTATTTCCTATAATTTTGCAGAAATTGTTATACCTCAGAATTTTAGCATCTTATGCCTTTATTGTCAACAGATTCTCTCAGCATTGGTTACATACACCGTGGTCAGAAGGTGGAGGTACAAAAAGATTTAAAACTAAGCATTAATCCGGGTGAGTTAATTTGTTTGATTGGTCCGAATGGCACCGGAAAATCAACACTTTTGAAAACTTTAAGCGGTTTACTTAAACCACTTCAGGGTAAAACCATCATCGATAAAACTGATATTACAAGTATAGCTGTTTCTGAACGGGCACAGTTGATTTCGTTGGTTTTAACCGACAGAATTGATATTGAAAATGCAACGGTGCAAAGTGTTGTGGCAATGGGTAGGATGCCTTACAGCAACTGGTGGGGGAAACCTTCGGGAGAAGATGAGCAAATGATCTGGAATGCCGTGAAAATGGTTCATCTCGAACATAAAATTTACACTTTGCTTTCCGAATTATCCGACGGCGAAAAGCAAAGAGTGATGATTGCCAAAGCTTTTGTACAGGATACGCCTCTCATATTTCTCGACGAACCCACTGCACATCTCGATTTGCCCAACAGGGTGGAAATTTTGTTGCTGCTTCACCGCATGGCACATGAAAACGGCAAAGCAATACTGATGTCAACGCACGAACTTGATATGGCATTACAGGCAGCCGACAGCATATGGCTGATGACGCAAACCGGCGTTCGAACAGGCGTTCCCGAGGATCTTGTACTGAATGGTATATTTTCAGATGCTTTTTTGAGTCAGCATTATTTTTTCAATCCTACGAATGGTAACTTTTCGATGAATTATAACTTGACGCGGCAGGTGGAGGTTCATGGTGATAAAACACGCATGTACTGGACGCTCAGAGCGCTCGCAAGAGCAGGCTATGCAGCTGTTGAGAAGGCTGATAAGTCGATAGTCATTGAAAATGACAAGTGGATTTATGATCATAAAGCGTATCCGACGATCGGAGCGTTGCTGGAAATGTTGAAATAATTTATCAGCGAGTTAGCCAAATTGTGAATATTTATTGGATTTTCAAACAACTTTATTATTTTTGCAGGGTTTTTTGCAATGCAGGAAATTGGAATTACAGAAATTAACTTTACAATTTAATCATTAACACTTATGCATCCAGCGTACAAAATTATGTTACTTGCCTGGGCAGCTGTTGCAGCCTGGGTAGTGTTGGTTATCTTCATAAACAGGAAGACACATCCAAAAGCCCTGTTTTCACTTTTCATGGTAGAATTGTGGGAACGTTTCAGTTATTACGGAATGAGGGCTATTTTAGTGCTTTACATGACATCGGAGCTAATCAAAGGTGGTTTTGGTTTTGATGATGCAACAGCATATGGAATTTATGCAGCATATGGGGCCCTGGTATATCTCACTCCGCTGATAGGTGGAATTCTTGCAGATAAAATTCTGGGTTTCAGCAAAGCTATCAGTATTGGTGCTGCATTAATGGCGCTTGGGCAATTTGCCTTGTTCCTCAATAATGAGACAGCCTTCTTTATCGGACTTGCGCTACTTGTAATCGGTAATGGTTTCTTTAAACCTAATATTTCGAGTATGGTGGGTAAGTTATATCCGGATGGAGATTCGAGACGCGACGGTGCATTTACCATTTTCTATATGGGGATTAATATTGGTGCTTTCCTAACGCCGCTAACATGTGGTGCTATTGGCGAGATTGAAGGCTGGCACTGGGGTTTCTTAACTGCAGGTATTGGTATGACTGTAGGATTTGTTATCTTTAAAATTACACAATTGAAGGGTTGGTACGAAGACAAGGGCATGGAGCCAAAAAAAGAACAGCAGCTCAGATTGTTTGGAATCAACCCCCGGGTGCTGCCATATCTGATTATTGCCATCATGATTCCCTTAGCGTGGTTATTGATTACTAACAATAAAGTGGTGAGTCTTATTCTTGGTATAATCGGAGGTGGCACTATCCTTTATTTACTATATTCTTCAAGGCAGTACGAGAGAGCTCAGCAACAACGCATCTGGGTAATTGTTATTTTGCTTTTATTTACAACGGTCTTCTGGACATTCTTCGAATTAGCAGGATCTGCATTAAACCTCTTTACCGCGCGAAATGTAAACAAGAATTTATTTGGTGCTGAACTTACCACCACGTTCTTCCAGTCAATTAACCCCTTGTTTATCGTTTTATTTGCTCCGCTCTTCTCATGGTTGTGGATCAAATTAGGAAAATCAGGAAAAGAACCCGCTGCTCCATATAAATTTGCCGTAGGTCTGGTATTACTTGGAACAGGTTTTTTGGCACTCAATATGGGAAGCGCATCTGCTGTTGCAGGTATGGTACCTGCATTTTTCCTTATCATGCTATACCTGATGCATACCCTGGGTGAGCTTACCCTGTCGCCGGTTGGTTTGTCGCTGGTAACCAAACTGGCCCCTCACAAAATTGTTGCTTTTCTGATGGGAATCTGGTTCCTTTCCTCTTCAATCGCTCATCAGGCCGGTGCACCTATAGCTAAGCTGACATCAGTCAACGAACAGCAAATCATTACATCGGAATCGTTTGATCAAAAGTTCGATGATGAAGTGGTTAAGAAGGTGATGAGTGAAACCATGTTTGCTGACTTATTAAAAATTTATCCGCTCGAAAAAGCCCTGATTAATGATGACTTTGTAAATGAATTAAATAAACATGCCGGTGGAGATGTTTATTTTGTAGCAAAAGTTCAACTAAGCGAAAGGTTGGAAAAAGCAGAAGCTCTTACAAACGAAATTGCCAAAGCTGAAGCATTGAAAGCCAGTTTTACAAGCTTTCTGACGAAAAACCCGGAATTCAGCGACCAAACTGATGTGAAGGTGCTTTCTGCAGATGAAGCATATCAACTTTATGAATCAGCTGTTACAGGAGAGATTATCAAATATGTCAAAGAAGATTCTCTTAAACTCGGATTGAAAGTGTTTAGTAATCTTGGATTTGTTGCAATAGGTTGCGGTATTCTGCTCTTTCTGCTGGGTCCAATGATATCAAGGTGGATGCATGGCATCAAGTAATACAGATTTATTTTAAAAAAGCGGGGAATAAAAATGGTTTAATTCCCCGCTTTTTTATATAATGACTCCCGGACAGCAGGGCTTCATAATCACTCCGATGTTTTTCTTTCCATCTACTTTCACCAGCATGGGGTCGGAGGTACGTACATGCCGGATGTATTCACTCTCATAAACCTCTGGTAATGAGTTTAGAAAATCGGCGTCATATGTGCCGTCGTTTTTGTATGGACTGATCGTGAAATAGGATACTCCAAATGAAGTAAGATTCTGGAAAAAATGAGTTCCCTGACTTGGTTCAATCCTGTAATTGGATAAACCGGATTCAACAATCACCGAAGCTGCCGAAATGTGAGGCCATTTAACAGGAATTCCCAGCCAGGGATCACTTGAACCCCATCGCCCAGGTCCAATCAGAATGTAATTGCGACCCTCCTGGCTGAGTTTTTTGTTTATTTTTTCGATATCGTACATAATCAGCTGATTCTTGGATGCATTGAATGCTTCGGGTTTTACATAAACCAAATCATACAAATCGCTTGTAATACCATGTCCGAGCACACTGTTGCTTGTTATGATGGTTTCTTCTCTCACTACTTTACTGATATCCTCTACAGTCATTTCCTTATTATCAACGATCGGGCGAATTTGCAGGAAATAAAAAGTGTGCTGTTTGAGTGGTGAATAGTCGAGATTCACAGCAAATTCAATTTCGATGGGGCGGCCCATCTCATCATGACTAATTTGAAGGATTTTTCCAAGTATTTCAGCTAACGGAAAAACATGATGCTGTAAAATATTGGCAAATGTAATAATTTTTCGTCCTCCTTCATAAAGGCTGTCATAAATCATATTCTCCTGATGATTATAGGTCGAAGCCAGATATTTCAAAGTGCCGTCTTTCATTCCTTCCTGGACATTGATTTTCAGAAGGTTAAATCCATCATCTACCTGAGGTGTAAAGTTAATATTGTCGAGGTCAAGTGCCAGAAAATGTGTTTGTGTTTCTTTGAGGGCAAATTCCAGACTGCTTGTTTGCAATACATTATGCGGATATGCCGGAGAAAATCTCAGTGTAACACCACCATCAACAATATACTTACCTAATCCCATGGCTACGTTGGCTATACCATCGTCGGTTTTTTCAGACCCGATCGGGTAGTAGTTTAGTGATCTTGCCACGCCCGAAAATGAAGGGTAAAACCTGTTGCCATAAGCATTTCCACAGGTTTCCTGAAGCACAATGGCCATCTTTTCCTCATCGATAACATTTTTGGTTGCCATCATGTAAGCCTTACTTTCCTGATAAAAAACCGAAGCATATACGGCTTTGATGGCTTCGGTTACCATCACAAGCGTTTTGGTGCGGCTCTTTTTGATGTTCGGAACCATGTAGGTGGAATAAACACCTGCAAAGGGTTGATAATGTGAGTCTTCGAGCAGGCTGGAAGAACGAACAGCAATGGGCGAACTCACTACACCAAGATAGGAGAAAAGGTCGGCAATGAGTCGACGCGGCAAACGTGCTTTCAGAAAATGCTCCAGCATTTTTTCATCAGTAATATCGGACAAGGCTACCGGATAGAGATTATTCATTTCCATAAACTCGGCAAATAGATCGGTGCATATAACCACCGTTCTGGGCGTTGTAACCTGAACACTGTCAAAGTGTTGCAAACTCTCGTTTCGTTTGATCATCGCGTCAATAAATGCCAGTCCGCGCCCTTTGCCTCCTAAGGAGCCATCGCCAATGCGGGCAAAATTCGAATACTCGTCGAACCGTTCGCGCTGAAAAACAGCCACAACTCCCCTGTTTTTTATTCTGCGGTACTTAACAATTGCCTCAAATGTTACTTCCCTTAATTTATTCAGGTCTTCTATTCCCGGATCAAATATATTCGTCTTCTTTAAAAATTCAGCAAGAGGGAACATGGCTCTCGAGTACAACCATCGTGAGATATTATTACGGGTGACATGATAAAGCAAGCACTCGTCACTTAGTTTAAAAATCACTTCCTGCAGCCCCTTCAGGTTTTTTACGCGGGCTTCTTCCTTGCCTGTATTGGGATTGATGAAAATGAAATCAGAAAAACCGAAATTGATTCCTATGCGCTCTCTGAGCTCCATCAGCAAAGTTTTGGAGTTCTTACTCAGAAATGCAGCCTTGACAGTTGTGGCAGGATGCCGGTTCGAATCTTCAGATGATTGAACAATGAGGGGTACAAATACATCATAATTTCTGATTTCACGACACAGCTTGATGCCTGCTTCCTTATCCTTGATTCCATTCTTTTTAAAACTTACATCTGTTATCACACCTAACATGTTATCCTTGTACTTATGATATATTGATACAGCTTCTTCGTAAGTACGTGCAAAAAGAATTTTTGGTCTTCCTCTCATTCTCAACATTTGCTCATGTTCGTTGAGCGCTTCGGTCATGAATGAAAGCGACTGTTTGAAAACACATTTATATAGATGTGGCAGCATGGAAGAATAAAAATGGATCGAATCCTCTACAAATAGAATAACCTGAACACCAACCGATTTTACATCTTCCTCCACATTCATTTTATCCTCAATCATTTTTGTGATTGCTAACAGGATATCGGGATTACCTAACCAACTGAATACATAATCAATCGCCGATAAATCTTCGTTGGCAATACGCTTCGATACCGACTTGGAAAAAGGTGTCAATACAACAATGGGTATGTTCGGAAAATTGGATTTTACCTTCTTAGCCCATTCGAAAGGATTGATGTTATCGCCACTCGGCATCGAAATTATCAACTCATAATCTCTGTTACGCAACTGAGCATTGGCTTCCTCTTCAGTCGAAACCAGTGTGAAACGCGGCGGATACCGCAGATTCAAAGAGGTATATTCATTGAAAATCTGTTCGTCAATCCTCCCGTCTTCCTCGAGCATAAAAGAATCGTATTTGCTCGCATACAACAGAATATTGTAGATCCGATGCTTCATCAAATCGGCAAAGGATGTATCCTTGAAGTAAAGTTGCTTGATGTTTTTTACCATAATTAAAAAGATGCTACTGGCGCTGGAATTTTTAAACAACATCCGAACTCAGGTGTCTTTTTGCTTTTTTTATTCGGATTTAATTCTTTATATTTGTTCGGAAATCAGTGCATATGTTGCACTTCTAACCCATTAAGTAACAGGAAGAAAATAATGTCATATTTTAAACGCATTTAAAAACAACAT
>CAYGJI010000084.1:0-2244 GCA_964350125.1 uncultured Paludibacter sp.
AGAACCTCACCCTAAATCCTTTTTGGATGAAGAAAGAGAACCTCACCCTAAATCCCTCTCCTTGAGGAGAGGGACTTAAGAAGAGAGAGCAAACAGCATCCGAGTCTTTTTTCCCCTCTCCTCAAGGAGAGGGGTTAGGGGTGAGGTTAAAAACAAGGACATTTAAAAGACACATAAAATGCACACCCATCATAATCCCTTACGCATCGTTTCCCGAAGAAGCAAACTGGCACAAATTCAGGTGCAGGAAGTAATGAAACAGCTTCCCGAAGTGCCGTATGAAACAGTATGGCTCGATTCGTTTGGCGATCTTCATCACGAAATATCGCTGCTGGAAAACCCACCTGCTGATATTTTCACGCGTGAGATTGATCAGGCTTTGTTAAAGGGCAGGGCGGATGTGGCCATTCATTCGGCCAAGGATTTACCTTATCCGCTGGCGACGGGACTGGAGCTGATTGCGTTGCTCCCGGCAGCAGATCAGCGCGATGCATTGGTGTCGCAGGATAATCTGCCACTGCTTCAACTGCCTGAAGGTGCTGCTGTGGGAACGAGTTCGGCTATGCGTCGCAAAGAGTTGTTATCGCTGCGCCCCGATTTGGAGGTGGTGAGCATTCGTGGCACCATCGAACAACGCATCGCACAGGTTGATGAGGGTGAGGTTGATGCCCTTATTGTGGCCTGGTGCGCATTGTTGCGACTCGGTTTGGGTCATCGCGCTGCTGAAGTGCTCGCTTTCGAGACCCATCCTTTACAGGGACATCTGGCGGTGGTTGCCCGTAGTGGTAGCAAAACCCTAAAAGAATTTTTTGCAACAATTGATGAGCGACCACGCTACGGACAGGTGAGTCTGGTAGGCTTTGGTCCCGGCGATCCCGATTTGCTGACAGTGGGTGGGTTGAAATCCCTGAAGCAAGCTGATGTAATCTGTTACGACGACCTCACCAACGAGGCTTTTCTGCATCAGTTCAATGCAGATAAAAGATATGTGGGTAAACGCCGGAATGCACACAGCATGGAACAGGATCAGATCAATCGTTTGATTATCGATCTGGCTAAGGCGGGAAAAAAAGTGGTGCGACTCAAAGGGGGCGACCCGATGGTGTTTGCTCACGGGGGCGAAGAGGTGCGGTATCTGCAGGAAAACTACATGAGGGTAATCGTGTTGCCGGGTATCTCGTCGGGACTGGCAGCTGCATCGCTTACCAAAACGGCGCTTACTCACCGTGGAATGGCTGCTTCGGTGGCCTTCGTTACCGGTCATAACCCACAACTGAGTCTGCCCGATACCGATACGGTGGTGGTTTATATGGGTGCCGGTCATATCCGCGCCATCGCCGCCAAAGCCATTGCCGAAGGCCGCAATCCCGAAACTCCTGTGCTGATGGTGCATCGCGTTTCGCTGCCAGGTCAGCAGGAATTCTTCAGTACGCTGAAAACCCTGAGCGAAAGCGATGGAGTTTATCCAACACCGCTCATCATCATTATTGGTGAGGTTGCCAATTTGAACAAAAGTGAGCTGCTCGAAAAGCCGCGCGTTTTAGTGACCGGAACAAGTGCCGAACATTTTGCAGGATTCGGAAAAGTGGTGCATCAGCCTTTAATCAGCATAGAAAAGATTTGGTCTGACAAGTACGCAAAAGAGATAATTGACGATTTGAGTACCTACGATTGGTTGTTTTTTACCAGTCGCTATTCGGTAGTATTTTTCTTCGAATGGCTTGAGGAACTGGGTCGTGATAGCAGGTATTTATCAGCTTTGAAGATTGCTGCGGTTGGACAAGTCACTGCCAATGCACTGGCAGAGCATGGAATTCGTGCAGATATGATTCCTGATGAGGAATCGTCGGAAGGCCTGTTGCGCGTCATTGCCGAACGAAAAATTGCTCCTGCGAAAGTGTTGCTGCCACGCTCTGAATCCGGATTGCCGGTATTGCCTGATGGATTGCAACAGGCGGGATGGGATGTTACAGTATTGCCGTTATATCAGAACAAAATGCCGGAAGGGTTGCAAGCACTGGATTTGCAGCAATTCAACAAAATTGTGTTCTCGTCGCCTTCTTGCGTAAGCAATTTTCTGCAGTTGTATGGCCATTTTCCCGACCATGTGGAGTTTATCTTCAGAGGCAGAGAAACGGAAAAGAGATTTAAAAAATTATCTAACTCCCCTCTCCTCAAGGAGAGGGGCCGGGGGTGAGGTTAAAAAAAATATTCAAAGAAACAAACCTCATTGTAAATCCCTAT
>CAYGJI010000084.1:2344-11621 GCA_964350125.1 uncultured Paludibacter sp.
GGGTGAGGTAAAAAGGAATCTTCAAAAACAAAGCATATGAAAGATCTGCGAAAATTCAGAATCAGTCAGGAAGTAAGGGATGCCCACGCCGATGTATGGGTGCGCCCCGATGATTTTATCCTTCCATTCTTTATCGTTGAAGGCGAAAATCAGCATCAGAAAATCAATACCCTGCCGGGTGTTTACCGCTTCTCGCAGGATGTGCTTTTAGAAGAAGTGAAGCGGGTAATGGCACTGGGAATCAATAAAGTATTGCTGTTCGGAGTTGTTGATCAGTCGCTGAAAGATGAATTTGGGAAAGAGGCATGGAATCCGGAGTCGCTGGTTTGCAGAACGGTACGGCTACTGAAAAGTCGCTTCCCCGGGCTGACGGTGATGACCGACGTTTGTTTGTGCGAATATACCTCTCACGGTCATTGTGGATTATTGCGGGATAGGGACGTTGATAATAACTCAACCCTTCCTCTGCTGGCCGGCATCGCTTTGTCGCACGCCCGTGCCGGGGCCGACTTTGTAGCACCATCGGCCATGATGGACGGACAAGTGGAAGCTATCCGCAAGGCCCTTGATGCTGCAGGATTGAACACCCACATTATGGCCTATTCGGCCAAATATTCATCATCGTTCTATGGTCCGTTTCGCGATGCAGCCGGTTCGGCGCCATCCTTTGGCGACCGCAAAACCTATCAGATGGATTACAGAGCAAAAGATCAGGGTTTGTGGGAAATTCAGGCCGATATTGAAGAAGGGGCCGACTGGGTAATGGTGAAGCCAGCTCAAACCTATCTCGATATAATCAGCCGGGCTTATCAGAAGTATCCTGATGTACCTATAGCAGCTTATCAGGTTTCAGGCGAGTATGCCATGCTGAAAATGGCAGCACAGCAGGGATTGGTGGATGAGCATCAGGCATTTAAAGAATCGATTACAGCAATAAAAAGGGCGGGAGCACGCTATATAATTTCGTACTATGCAGCAGATTACATCGAAAACGGCTTATAAAGAAGCCTCGGAACTTATGCCCGGCGGAGTGAACAGTCCGGTGCGCGCACTGCGTTCGCTCGATGCTGAGCCGCTGTTTGTTAAACAGGCTCGTGGTGCCGGATGGACCGATCTGGAAGGTCGCATATACATAGACTTTTGCCAGTCGTGGGGCGTGTTCATCCACGGCTATCAGCATAAATTAGTTAACAAAGCCGCTATCAACGCCATCCGTAGAGGGAGCAGCTACGGCATTCCATCGCTTCCCGAAACAGAGCTGGCACGCAGGGTGGTGGAGCATATTCCCTCGGTGGAGCAAGTGCGCTTCGTGAGTTCGGGTACCGAGGCGGTAATGAGTGCTGTGCGACTCGCACGTGCTTACACCAACCGCAAAGTGCTTGTGAAGTTCGATGGTTGTTATCATGGTCATGCCGATCACCTCCTCGTGGCAGCAGGGTCGGGAGCAGCCGGATTACATCAATCTTCGTCGGCCGGAGTGCCCGAAGATTTCAGTGCACTGACGGTGAGTCTGCCTTTCAACGACTCCGAAGCCCTGAGAAATCTTTTCAATGTACGGGGTAATGAAATCGCAGCGGTGATTGTTGAACCGGTACCGGCCAATATGGGAGTCATCGTGCCACAGCCTGGTTATCTGCATTTCCTCCGCGATATTACACAACAATATGGATCGCTGCTCATTTTCGATGAGGTGATTACCGGCTTTCGTTGTTCGTTGGGCGGTGTTCAGCAAATGGAGGCAGTGATACCCGACCTCACTACGGTGGGCAAAATCATCGGCGGTGGTTTCCCTGCAGCAGCCTTTGGAGGACGAAGAGAGATTATGCAACTGTTGGCACCAGTCGGACCGGTATATCAGGCTGGTACATTATCGGGAAACCCCGTGGCCATGTCGGCCGGTATTGCAACACTCGACCTCCTTGCGGAAAACGGGTTTCATCAACAATTGCAGCAAAAAACCGACTCATTTATCAATGAATTGAAGATAATTATCGAAGGCAAGGATATACAATTGAATAACTATGCTTCGATGTTTACGCTTTTCTTCACAAATAAGCCGGTACAAAATTTCAGGGATGTGCAGCAATCCAATTTGAAACGCTTTGCCGCCTTCTGGAGAAAACTGGCTGCAGAAGGAATCTATTTCTCACCATCAGCTTTTGAAGCATCTTTTATTTCTTCAGCACACAGTAATCAGCAGTTAAATAAAACATTGAGAGTAATAAAAAAATATTTATGATAAACCATTTAAAAGAACTCGAATCAGAATCCATTTATGTGTTACGCGAAGTTGCGGCACAGTTCGAAAAGCCTGCATTGCTGTTTTCAGGCGGAAAGGATTCCATTGTGATGGCCTACCTGGCCTACAAGGCTTTTTACCCCGGTAAAATCCCTTTCCCTTTTGTGCACATTGATACAGGACACAATTTTGAGGAAACGCTCACTTATCGCGATGAGCTGGTGTTAAAACTGGGCGCAGAACTTATCGTTGGCTCTGTGGAAGAATCCATTCGTCAGGGTAGGGCAGTTGAGGAAAAGGGATATTACGCCAGCCGGAACAAGCTGCAAACGGTAACACTGCTCGACACCCTGGAGAAGTGCAAGTTTGATGCAGCGCTTGGTGGAGCCCGTCGCGACGAGGAAAAGGCACGGGCCAAGGAGCGCTTCTTCTCGCATCGCGATGAATTCGGACAATGGGATCCGAAGAATCAGCGCCCCGAATTGTGGAATATCTTCAACGGAAGAAAGAACCCGGGTGAGCATTTCAGGGTGTTTCCCATCAGCAACTGGACAGAAATGGACGTGTGGCAATATATTCTGCAGGAAAATATCCCGCTGCCTTCACTCTACTATACCCATGTAAGGGAGGTGCTGGTGCGCGACGGAATAATTTATGCTGCACTGCCGGCCATTCCACGCAAACCTGATGAAGAGGTGTTGATTAAAAGAGTGCGATGCAGAACCATCGGCGATATTACCTGTACAGGGTTGACCCTCTCGGCAGCCAATTCGCTGGAGGAGATTATTGATGAAATTGCTTCATCACGCATCACCGAGAGAGGAGGAAGGGCCGACGATAAACGCTCAGAGGCTGCCATGGAGGATAGAAAGAAAGAGGGGTATTTTTAATGTGCCAATGTGACAATAAGCCAATAAGCCAATAAGCCAATGTGCCAATATGCTAATGAATAAATTAACTAAATAAAAAAATAACTGCTAATTTGATAAAATCCCGATTTCCAATTTTTTTGCAATCTCATATTCATTTGCACCTTTATTGGCACATTGGCATATTATCACATTGGCACATTCAAAAAATTAAAATTATTATGAACGGTTATCTCGATATGGAATTATTGCGCTTCACAACTGCCGGAAGCGTTGATGATGGAAAAAGTACATTGATAGGCAGATTGTTATACGATAGCAAATCTATTTTCGAGGATCAACTCGAAGCAGTGAAGGATGCCAGCAGGCGAATGGGTGGCGATGAAATGAATCTGGCTTTGCTAACCGACGGTTTGCGGGCCGAGCGAGAGCAGGGCATCACCATCGATGTGGCTTACCGCTATTTTGCCACGCCCAAACGTAAGTTTATCATTGCCGACACACCCGGACACATCGAATATACGCGCAACATGGTTACCGGCGCTTCAACTGCCGATGTGGCCATCATCCTCATCGATGCACGTAATGGAATTGTAGAACAAACCCGCAGGCATTCTTATATAGCGTCTCTGCTGAATATCACACATACAGTACTGGCCATCAACAAGATGGATTTGGTGGATTTCTCGGAGGAAGTGTATCGGAATATCCTGAAAGAATACGAAGAAATTGCTGCCATCCTGAAAATGAAAAACTATACCTTCGTGCCCATGTCGGCGCGCGATGGAGATAATGTGGTAACACATTCCGGCAGAATGCCCTGGTACAACGGTCCAACACTGATGAATCTGCTCGAAAGTATTCCGGTGCATAAACACGACAAATCGCTTCCTGCACGTTTCCCTGTGCAGTTTGTAGTGCGTCCGTATCACGATGATTTTCACGATTTCAGAGCCTATGCAGGTCGTGTGGCAGGAGGTTCGTTCAATGTTGGCGATGAAATTTCGGTGCTACCTTCAGGTACACGCTCCCGCATCAAAGGAATCTTCGAAGCAGATAAGGCTATCGTACAGGCTGTCAGCCCTCAATCGGTCACCATTCAGCTCGAAGATAATGTGGATGTGAGTCGGGGCGATTTGCTCGTGAGAACCAACGAAAAGAACCCGGTAGTGAGCGCATCAGTATCGCTGATGATTTGCTGGCTGAACCACAAACCTCTGAATGTGGGCGGAAAATACGTGCTTCGGCATACCACCGTAGAAACTAAAGCAATTGTGAAAGAGGTACGCTTCAAGGTGAATATCAACACGCTGGAGAATATTCAGGACGATCGCGAAGTGCGTATGAACGATATTGCACACATCACCATCAAAACCATGAAGCCGCTGAAATACGATTCTTATCACGAAAACAGAATTACCGGTAGTGTTATTCTCATCGACGAAGCATCCAACGAAACTGTGGGAGCCGGAATGATAGTACACGATCTTGAAGAAGTAACATTCAGTATATAAAAAAATAGCTTGAATTGATAGTAACTATGTTAATGTCCTGAACTACATTTCCCCTCTCCTTTTGGAGATGGGCAGGGGTGAGGTTCTTTATATCCAAATTAATGATAATGAATACCATTACACAGCCAGAAATGAAGGCCCTGAATGAACAATTCAAGGGCGAATCCACAGAAAATCTTTTGGGGTATTTCCTTGAAAAGTGCGGGAATCGGATCGGATTAGCATCCAGTTTAAGCATCGAAGACCAAATGCTTACAGATATCCTTTTGAAAACCAATCCGATGGCGAGGATATTTACGTTAGATACAGGTAGGCTCTTCCCTGAAACTTACAGTTTAATCGACCGCACCAACATGAAATATGGCTGCAAACTTGAAGTTTTTTTCCCTGAATCAACCGAAGTGGAAGAGATGGTGCGCACCAAAGGCATCAACCTCTTCTATGAAGGCATTGAACAGCGAAAACTCTGCTGCAAAGTAAGGAAAATAAACCCGCTGAAGCGTGCCTTCGAAACACTGGATGTGTGGATTAGCGGATTACGTCGCGATCAGTCGGTTACACGACAAGATATGCAACTCATTGAGTGGGATAAATCGAGTGGGCTGATAAAGCTTAACCCCCTGATCAATCACACAGAAGAAGAAGTATGGGAGTATATTCACCAACACAAGGTTCCCTACAATAAGTTACATGATCAGGGCTTTCCGAGTATTGGCTGTCAGCCCTGTACACGCGCTGTCAAACCCGGTGAAGATATTCGCGCCGGTCGCTGGTGGTGGGAAAACCCGGAACACAAAGAATGTGGTTTACACAAACAATGAAAAGCAAAATTCAAGTTTATTTTTTAGTCAATTCAGGGTAAACAATACGATTATGATACATATTCCGGATTTTTTCCCTGAAAACCTCCTTGACCGTTTCCACATCACGGAAACTGATAGGGGCCTCACGGAACATGCCATCGGCAATCTGACTGTTTATCATCTGTTCAACACATTCGTTAATGGCTTCATCAGTATACACCTTCAGACTCCGTGCCCGGGCCTCAACAGCGTCAGCCATCATCAGAATGGCGGTTTCCTTGGTATCAGGTAGTGGCCCCGGATAGGTATAGATAGATTCATCAGGTTTGTGATCCGGATTAGCATTGATGAACGAGTTGTAGAAGTATTTTGTTTTACTGTAACCGTGATGTGTTCCTATAAAGTGGATAATCTGTTCGGGCAGTTGTGCTTTTCTGGCAATTTCAATTCCATCATGTACATGACCAATAATTAACTGTGCTGCATGTTCAAATTTTAAATCATTCAATGGATTGGGACCACCCATTTGATTCTCAATGAAATATTGGGGATTTTTCATCTTGCCAATATCATGATATAATGCTCCGGTTCTCACAAGCAAGCTGTTTGCTCCGATTTTTTTGGCTGCTTCGGTAGCCAGATTCGAAACCTGAAGGGTATGTTGGAATGTGCCCGGTGCTTTTTCAGCAAATCGCATCATTAAATCACTGTTTACATTAGTTAGTTCGAGAAGAGTGATGGCAGAAACCAATCCGAAAATCTTCTCGAAAATATAAATGAGCAGATAGGCAATAAGTAAAAATCCACTGCTGATGGCAAAGTATAAAACAGGTTCCCAATGTATCCTGCCTATATCGCCTTCGCTAATAAGTTCAAGTGCCAGAAATGTAAGTATGTAGGTGATTACAATTATCAGGGCTGTTTGTGCCAGCTGCGAACGTTGAGTCATGTCTTTCAGACTCGATACCGCAGTCATGCCAACTGCAATCTGTAACATAATGAACTGAAACGCATTGTCAACAATTAGTGAAATAATCAATGTCGTGATGATATGAGCAAACAGGGCGGTGCGGGAATCGAAAAACACCCTGACAATGATGGGTAACAGGGCATAGGGCAATATAAAATAACTGACATTGGTGTATTCCGTTAGCACTGATACCAGCGATATCATAATGACCATCAGCAAACTGATAAAAAGCAGATTGTTATTGTCCTCGAAAATTCTGGGTCTGAAAAGATACATATACAAAAAGAAAAGCACGATCAATCCACTGATAATGATTATTTCTCCGATTGAAACCAAATACGAATCTTTTAGGTCCGTATCTTTGTTTTCAAAGGCCTTTTTCATCGAGTTCAGTATCAGAAACTGAGTCTCAGTCACTATTTCACCCCGGTCGATAATCCGCTCCCCCGATTGCACCATGCCTGAAGTAAACGAAAGGTTTTTCAACATTTCTTCCTTCGACAAACTCGTTATCAAGCTATCAAATTTTAAATTCTCAATCAGATAGAGGTTGATGTTGTATGTGCTGAATTCTGTTGGCGCATCTTGCATCAGGTATTGATATGCTGACTTCGGCGTGAATAAATTTTCCAACTTCTGAATGTTAATTACCTTATTTGGCTGTATGCAGTTGATTTCAGTAATTTTCTGGTCTCTGTATTTCTGATAATGCGCTGTAGAAATAATCCCCGAATCATATATTCGCCTCCATTTCTTCTCAAGATAGCTGAACTTTTCGGGTGTTTTCTGATATTCGGTTTGGTAATCTTTCAGAAATTTATCCAACTGGCTTGAAACAACAGTGGTATCAACCTTGAAAAAGGGAATAAAACCCTCAAGAAGTTTCGTTTTTTCCTGTTGAATCTGTTTTTCACTTTTATATACCGGAAAATCAAAGGGAGCCATGATCAAATCATATGACCATGGTTTACCTTGTTCAAAAAAGTATTTGAACCGGTTCTGATTCGGGAGCAGGTACGAAATGATGAGAATAACTCCCAGGAATATCAGCAGTTTGATCGTAAGATTAAGCCTCTCCTTAGTTAGCCGGATTTTCATATTTTTATTTTAGTCTGATTACTATACAGATAACTCATACTCAGAATGAAAGTTATTCAAAACTCAAATACACGGATTACATTCATTCAGCCTGCAAATATATCAAAAAAACAACTACATTTGTAGTATTGTTCCAGTTCAAAAATGATAATATGAGAAAATACGGGATTATTTCCATTCCGGTTGTGCCGGTAAGGATTGCTGATTCGGAAAAGTTTGAAATGACAACTCAACTTCTTTTTGGTGAAATGATTGAAATTTTGGAGATTCGTGACAGGTGGACTTTCATTCGCAATCTCAATGACAATTACACAGGCTGGATTTCTGCCAAAATGTACACCCCCCTGGATGAGGCACTTTACCAGCGTATTTTGTCTTTGAAGCGTGTTTGTCTGACAAGGCCCTACTCCATCATTTATAATACATACAGCAATGAAAGTATGATGATACCGGGTGGGAGCTATATCTATAATCCCGAAGGTGATGATTTTGAATTAGGCGACCAGAAATGGTCACTCATTGAACCATTCAGTTTGCCGAATATAAATGTGGAAGCATTCAGAATTCCCCAATTGGCAGCTCAGTTTCTGAATTCTCCTTATCTCTGGGGAGGTAAGTCGATCATGGGTATCGACTGCTCCGGATTGACACAGATTGCTTTTGCTATGGGAGGCTACCAGATACCAAGAGATGCTTCACAACAGGTGGATTCTGGATTTGTGGTCGATTTTCTGACAGAAGCACTTCCGGGAGATTTGGCTTTCTTTGAAGATGGTGAAGGCCGAATCGTTCATGTAGGAATTCTGATTGATTCATCGCGGATTATCCATGCTTCAGGAAAGGTGAGGATAGATATCATTGATTCGCAGGGAATTAAACAAACTGTTCATGGAGACTATACGCACAAATTGAGAATAATCAAACGGATTATTTCCCAAAAATAGTCTGAAGCACATTGTACGTGATTCCTATAAGACCAATTCCGGCAATTACCCCTCCTATGACTCTATTCAGTAGCTTTAATCCGCTAAAACTCAGTTTATTGCGGAACTTGCTCACAAAAAAAGTCAATACATTCCACCATAAAAATGCTCCACCCAGTATCGATAAAATGCCCGTAACGTAATGTGTGAAGGTCGTGTTTTCTTCGTCAAAAAAACCAAAGCGTGCAAATAAAGCCAGTAAAACAAACAGAATCAGCGGATTCGACATGGTAAGAATCATCGAACTGAAAAAGTCGCCCGCAATACTATTGTTCGATTTCTCATGTGGTCTGGGCTGAGTTGAAGGATTATTCGTATAAATGAAAATCCCAAATCCTGTTACAATCAGACTCCCGACTATCTGTATCAGTAATTTATTGGTTTCCAGAAACGGCTCTACGAAACCAATGAAGAATATAGCTACCAATGTGTAGATTAAATCAGAAGTCGTAGCGCCCAGCCCTGTTACGATGCCGTATTTTCTGCCCCTGACGATGGTTCTTTGTACGCACAGCATACCAATCGGTCCCATAGGAACTGACACAAACAAACCAATTAATATGCCTTTAATAATAAATTCAAACATTTTTTTATCGTTCTGCAAAGATAATCAAAATTCGATTTGACATCTTTTATTCTATTGCTTATTCCCTTTAATCCCCCTTTAAGTGTAGATTATTCTTTGGGAGACTTGTGTGAAGTTCTTTGTTTTCAGTAAGATATCATTTTAGTTGAAAAAAAGTTTCAATTTTCTTTCCAAAACATTTGGTAAGTATTAAAAATCTCTCTACTTTTGCACCC
>CAYGJI010000085.1:0-11543 GCA_964350125.1 uncultured Paludibacter sp.
CTATTAATAGTATATAAAGTTTAAAATAACATCAATTAATAATTAAACAACATGAAATCTAATCTATTTAAAAAGGCAGTATGGATTGCCGTTCTTGGCACCATAACCTTCACAGGAAATGCGCAGGTATTGAAGTTCTCACCAAAAAATTCAGTAATTACGATTCAGGGCACATCAAACCTGCACGACTGGAAAAGTAAAACAGAACAATTAAAGGGAGAAATTGTACTTGCTTCTGAAAATCAGCTGCAGTCACTTACCCTCGAGATTCCGGTTAAATCTATTAAGAGTGGAGAAAAACTGATGGATTCGAAAACCTACGACACTTTTAATGCTGATAAACACCCGAACATAATTTTTAAAATGACCGAAGTAGTGAGTTTTCAAAGAAATGGAAATCAGCTCAATGTAACGGTAAACGGGAATTTATCGCTGGCTGGAACAACCCGCAACGTGACTATCAAAGTCAAAGGAACTGTTAATCAATCCGGACAATATATAGTAAGTGGTGAATACTCTTTTAAAATGACTGATTTTAAAATGATACCACCAAAAGCACTCATGGGTGCACTTAAAGTAGGTGACAATATCAATTTACAATTCAATGTAACACTTACCGACCAACTTCAGGCTCTTTTAAACTAACATAAATAAAAAAAAGTATCATGAAAAAAACTATTTTTCTCGCATTTGTACTATTGTGCGGTTATACTGCAGTTGCACAATATCGTTCATACAGTAAAGAAGGATTAAACGAATTTGAAACACCGAAATCAGAGGATAAAACGTTTAACAAAGTGAAACTAAATATTGGTGGACACTTTAATCAATCCTTTCAGGCATTAAATCACAGCAATACAGCTGAACCGAGGATGAATGCAGGGGTAGATCAAAATAAACTGATCGATATTGGCCCGGGATTTAACACTGCTACAGCAAACCTTTATTTTGATGTACATCTGGCCGAAGGTGTTTACATGAATATGGCCTTGTATCTTTCATCAAGACATCATAATGAAACCTGGGTGAAGGGTGGTTACATCAGGTTTGATAAACTTCCATTCATTAAATCTGATTTCCTCGATCATATCATGAAATATACTTCAATCAAAGTTGGTCATATGGAGATTAATTACGGAGATGCTCATTACAGAAGAACCGACAATGGTAATGGCATGTACAATCCGTTTATCGAAAGTTATATCATGGATGCTTTTACTACAGAAATTGGCACAGAAGTCAATGTATCACACAAGGGCTTTCTGGCATCTGCTTCTGTTACTAATGGTATGATCAACGGCCGACCGCTCATTCAACCTGCAGTAGAAGGAATATCTGACGGAAAAGCAGATCCGGCCTTCATTGGTAAAGTCGGTTATGACAACCAACTAACTCAGGATTTAAGAGTAAGACTTACCGGTTCAGTTTACCATACATCCGGCTCAAATTCAAACACATTATATGGTGGTGACCGTGCAGGCTCACATTATTATGGTGTTTTAGACAATGCGCTTACAACCAGCACATTTACTTCAGGCAGATTAAACCCCGGTTTTGGCGATAAAGTTACAGCTTTGATGGGTAACCTATTTGTAAAATTTGGCGGATTGGAGTCATTTACTACCCTGGAATCAGCATCCGGAAGAGGCCGTACGGAAGTTATCCCTGCTGACGGACAACGTAAAGCTGGCCAATTTGCTACTGATCTTCTCTATAGGTTTGGTAAAAACGAGAACCTGTGGTTGGGTGCAAGATATAATGTAGCAAATGCCCGATTAGCGGGTTACAATGATGATGTTACTATCAATCGCATTGCAATCAGTGCAGGTTGGTTTGTAACTAAAAATCTACTTGCAAAACTGGAGTATGTAAAGCAAAACTATCAAGGTTTCAATTCAAACGATATCAGAAACGGAGGTCAGTTTAACGGCATTGCGCTCCAGGCTGTTGTAGGATTTTGATATTTATTAAAAAAGAAGGGTGACATTACTGTCGCCCTTCTTTTTTAATAAATACCTTTACAAAAAAAATTATAGCTTATTGATATAAACTGCAAGTTTCGATTTCAGATTCGAAGCTTTGTTTTTATGGATAATGTTGCGCTTTGCAAGTTTATCGAGCATAGCACTTACTTTGGGTTGTAATTCAAGAGCTACAGCTTTATCATTGGTTGCTCTCAGCTTACGCACAGCATTACGGGCAGTCTTGGCATAATAACGATTATGCAGTTTCCGCTTCTGTGTCTGACGAATTCTTTTGATTGATGATTGATGATTTGCCATCTCAATAACTTTTTTAATGCTTTAATTTTTTGTAGCCCATAGGGGAATCGAACCCCTCTTTCCAGAATGAAAATCTGGCGTCCTAACCGATAGACGAATGGGCCTTGGCTATTTTTCCAGCAACCAATCTCTCAATTGCGGGTGCAAATATACGGCAGTTTTTTGAATTTGCAAAACCTTTTGTAAAAATATTCGCAAATATATTCCAAAGAATTGTGAATCATTTGCCTTTTACTATCAACTGCTTATTCGCAGGACACTTAGCAGGTGATATAAGTATGAAAATGCGTACATTTGCAGCAAAAATATGGGCTAACATGATTCTTAAAACCAGCGCTATTATACTTAAAGTAACTCCTTACTCCGAGAAGGCCTCGGTAATTGCAGCTTTCACCCGCGAATCGGGCCGAATTACGCTGATGGCATATGGTATGCACTCAAAACGAAATACTGCCCGGAGAGCCTCACTGATGCCACTCTCGCTTGTTGCGATTGTTGCCGTGAAGGAGCATGGCAAAGAAATGCACCAACTGAAGGAAATGCAACCCGAATACCTGAACTCAAACATTCAATTCAATCCGGTGAAGACTGCACAAGCATTGTTTATAGCTGAATTGCTTTACAAAACCATCAGGCAAAGTGATACCGACACCAATATGTTTGATTTTCTGGAACAAAGCATCCGTTATCTGGATCATACGCAGCACAACACTGCAAATTTTCATCTCATATTCTGCATGCAATTGTGTCGGTTTCTGGGCATCGAACCGAATACCGAAAATTCACATTTTGCTTTTTTTGACATGTTGGAGGGTTGCTTTACGCAGGTAAGGCCTGCTCATACGCATGTGATTCAAGGGCCCAATGTTCAACTATTTGCATATGTCGCCGGCATGCAATACACAACCATGGATCAATCGCCACTAAGCAGAATGCAACGAAACGAACTACTCGATTTACTGTTGGAGTATTACCGACTGCATCTCACCGATTTCTATGGTCTTAAATCGACGCAGGTATTGCGGGATATTTTTAGTTAATACTTTAAGCGCACATATTCTCCAACCTCTAACTTTGCTTTGCAGCCAAACAACAAAGGGAAATTGGGAGTATCATGTCCTGCTGGAAAATGGAAACAAACCGGAAAAGAATATCCTTCACAAACATTCAATATCATTTCTTCGATACTGCACATCATTGTTGGGTCGTCAGGACAATTTGTAAACTGACCCACGATCAATCCTGAAATATGAGCCAAAACACCACTCATTCTCCAGTTTTGCAACATCCTGTCGATGTAATACCACTGCTCACCAATTTCTTCAATGAAGAGAATTTTATTTTTCAAATCAAGGTCGAAGGGTGTACCACGCAACGCCATCAATACCGATAAATTTCCTCCAGCCACAATGGCTTCGGCCTCACCCGTCCTGTTTTGCGGGTGTGCATCGAAGCGGTAATCGGGAACTTCTCCGCTAAGCAAGCGAAAAAACATAGCTATATCGGTGCTGTTCGCTGGCGCTGTGGAAAGTCCGCGGGTCATCATTGCGTGCATCCCGGGAATTCCCATTCGGGCTACTGCATTGAGTAACACTGTGATATCACTGAAACCGGCTATCCACTTAGGATGTTGACAGAAAATAGTGAAATCCGCTTTATCAATAATTTGTGAAAGTCCATAACCTCCCCTGCTGCATAAAATCACATCTATATCCCTGTTATCGAGAGCCTGCTGCAAATCATAGAGTCTCTGTTGGGTTGTACCAGCAAACCGACCGTAGGATGCTTTGGAAAAATCACCTGCAGTGACTCTGAATCCTCTGCTGGCAAGCACTTCTGTTGCTCTGCAAATCCATAAAGAATCAATTACACCCGAAGGAGAAATGATGTGTATTCTGACACCAACCTTCTTCAAATCAGGCATTTGGCAGATTATCCCCTGTAACTGATCCATCTGATCATTTCCCTCCAGGTGATTTTCTTGCCATACATCAGAATACCGGTTCTGTAAATTTTGCCGGCAACCCAGGTGCTTCCGATAAACGAGATTATCAGTATTCCGAGTGACAGGGCTAGCTCCCAGGTTTCAACTCCGAAAGGCAGTCGAACCATCATTACTATGGGGGAGGTAAACGGTATCATGGAACACCAGAATGCCAGCGGTCCATCAGGATTTTCAGCACTGTAAATTGCAGCATAAAAGGCGAATATAATCGGCAGTGTCAGAGGAAGAGAGAACTGCTGCGTATCTGTCTCATTATCAACCGCAGAGCCTACTGCGGCAAACAAAGAAGCATATAATAAATAACCCCCGAGGAAATATAGCAGAAACAAAATACCTGTTTTTACAAAATCGAAATTCTTAATGGCAATCAGAATTTCTGAAACAGCCCCGTCTTTGTCGTCAAAAGGCAGCGGTGAAGTGGCCATACCCATTGTCTGTGCCTGCTGATATGCTTCTATATCGAGTGTTGTACCAAAAGCTTTGGTAAGTACAACGACAAAAATCACTGAGAGGATAATCCACAATGCAAACTGCGTGAGTCCAACCATGGCAATCCCCACAATTTTCCCCATCATTAATTGAAAAGGTTTCACCGATGAGATAATCACTTCAACAATGCGATTGGTTTTTTCCTGTACCACCCCCGACATCACCTGCGCACCATAAACCACAATGAAAATATAAATTAAAAAGGCTGAAATCATTCCGATAATTAATGCGAGTTCGGATGAACCCATTTTCTCCTCGCCATCTTTGCCCCATTTCACGGTTCTCACATCAAGATTAACCTTAGTTTGCTCAATCACATTTTTGAAATCGGGAATATTTAGAGCCTCAATTCTTTGCTCTTCCACAAAATCTTTGAGTTGAGATGTTACATACGACTTGAGCTCAACGCCAACCTGTTCTTCCGAAAACAGCGTGGCAGCCTTCGGGTTCAGGTTCAGATCTGCATCAATAAGCAGTAATGCTGCATAGTCGGTTTGCTCACGGCTATCACGCACCTCTTCAGGAGTTTGAGTCACAAATTCAAAAATATATTGCTCATTACTTTTCAACACGTTGGCATACAGCCCTGTACGATCAACAACCACAACGGTTTTCCCTGCACCATCTTTGATTTGAGCCAAAAGTAATGGCACCATGACCATGGCAGCAATCAGTAACGGCGTCAGGAAAGTGAGAATAATAAAAGAGGGCTTCATCACCCTTGTGCTGTATTCCCTCTTGATAATCAACTTTATCTTGCTCATTTTCAAATCTTTTTATCAGTTACTGTAGCAATAAAAATATCATTCATGTTTGGCAGTATTTCCTCGAAAGCAACCATCTCCGATTGCTTCATAAGTTCTTCCAACAACTGGTTGTTTGTTTGTTTTTCCGTTACCCGAAGTACATATTCAAAAACCTGATGACGTTCACGAGCACTAAGAATTTCAAAATTATGCTCATGAAGATTGGTCTTGCTTACTGCACGATAGGTTCCTGTTGTGTGAGCTGCACGAATTTGATCTACATGACCCTGTAAAACAATTTTCGCCTTATCAATCAGTGATATTGAATCGCAGAGTTCCTCTACAGAGGCCATATTATGTGTAGAAAAAATAATGGTTGCACCTTCTTCCTTCAGGTTCAGAATTTCCCTCTTCAACAAATCCGCATTCACAGGGTCGAAACCACTGAAAGGTTCGTCAAAAATCAATAATTCGGGTTTATGTAGTATGGTTGTTATGAACTGTACTTTCTGAGCCATTCCTTTCGACAACTCTTCCACTTTTTTGTTCCACCAGGCTTGTATTTCGAATTTTTCGAACCAGTATTTAAGTGACTTCAGGGCATCATTACGGGTCATACCCTTCAGTTGTGCCAGATAAAGTGCTTGCTCTCCTACTTTCATTTTCTTATAGAGACCACGCTCCTCTGGCAAATAACCGATACGCACTACATCATCGGTTGTTATTCTTTTTCCACGCATCATCACCTCACCACTATCAGGAGCGGTAATGCAGTTCAGTATTCGAATCAGGGTGGTTTTTCCGGCTCCGTTCGGTCCAAGCAATCCGTAAATGGTATTTTCAGCTATTTGGAGGCTAACTCTGTCGAGTGCTAAGTGGCCTGAATACTGTTTTACAACTTCGTTAATCTGTAATAAACTCACAATGCTTTTGTTTTTAAATTCATCTTAATAAAATATAATCTACAATAAATCAGAGATTTCCCTCATCATTGTAGCTGTAGTATCTACCCCGTGCGATAATCACATGATCAATCAACCGCAATCCTATTGCTTCACATCCAGCCTTAATCCTTTGAGTTATCTTATCATCCTCACGACTCGGGGTATTCTGTCCCGAAGGATGGTTATGGGCCACTGCAATGCTGATGGCCCGTGCATCCAGGGCCGACTTCAGTATCATGGGCAAATCAACCACAGTAAATTGTGCGCCACCCTGGGTAATTCGCTTCTTCTCAATAACTTTATTTCCTCCATCGAGTAATACCACCCAAAATTCCTCATGCATCAGGTCCATGAGGATGGGTTCGAACAATCCCTGCAAATCCATGCTGCTGGTCACCTTCTTTTTTTCAAGGGCTTCACTTGTTTTTCTTCTTCTTCCGAGCTCCAACGCTGCAACTATAGCTACCGCACGTGCCTGACCCACACCCCGAAACTTTTTAATCAGGTCTGTCACTCCGAGACGCGCTAATTCATTGATATTGTGGTGGCACGATGACATGATACGCTTTGCCAGATCAACTGCCGATTCCCGCTTATTTCCCGACCCAATGAGAATTGCCAGCAATTCGGCATCCGATAGGCTCGCCGAACCTTTCAGTATCATTTTTTCCCGGGGTCTGTCTTCTTCCGACCATTCTCTGATGGTCAGGTGTTTTCCATCTTCACTCATTGTAAACAAAGTTAAATTTTACTCCACAGAAATTCAGGCCGTAAAAGTAAAAAAAAATGCCTTAAAATTCGTCGCAAAAAGTAAAATTTCACAAAAAACAGTATCTTCGCATAAAATTTTTACATTATGCTGATAATTGGTATAGCTGGAGGGACAGGTTCTGGCAAAACAACCGTGGTTAAAAAATTGCTTGAGCGACTTCAGGGCAATGAAATTGTTATTTTGCCACAGGATTCGTATTACAGAGACAGTAGTGACAAACCCCTGGAAGAGAGACTCGAAATGAATTTCGACCATCCCGATTCCATCGAATGGGAACTGTTGGTTGAACATTTACAAAAACTGAAAAGGGGTGAAAGTATTGAGCTGCCTATCTACTCCTATCTCACCTGCACCCGGGCAACAGAAACCATTCCCATCAAGCCCTGCAAAGTAGTGATTGTTGAAGGAATTCTGATTCTGTCCAGTCCCGAATTGCGCGAATTACTCAATTTGAAAGTGTTTGTTGATGCTGATGCCGACGACAGGCTGATCAGGGTGATCAACCGCGACATCGTGGAGCGTGGCCGGTCTGTTAATAAAGTGATGGAAAGATACGAACAAACTGTAAAACCCATGCATATACAGTTTATTGAACCAACCAAACGATTTGCTAATATCATTGTTCCTCAGGGAGGCAACAACCACATAGCTATCGATATCCTCACCAAATTTATTCTCGATTTTCTGAAGCAGGAAAAGAAAAAACAAATGTCACCTGATTTTTGAATCACAACAACAGGAGCGTACAAAACATTAAAAGACCGGCAACAATTGCTACCGGTCTTTTGCTTTTATAAAACGAAATCTAAAAACTTATTTTTTGAGTGCTTCCTTCTTCAGTTTTCTCTTATACAATTCGTAGGTAATCGGTGATGCAACAAATATGGATGAATAAGTACCGATTATGATACCAAATAGCATTGCGAAAATAAATCCGCGTATTGTTTCGCCGCCAAAAACAAAGATGATGAGCAACACCAAAATTGTACTTACCGAGGTACTGAAAGTTCGGCTCAACATGGCATTGATAGAATCGTTTATGACCAATTTACGTTCGCGTTTAGGATACAATCCAATGAACTCCCTGATACGGTCGAAGATAATCACCGTATCGTTTACCGAGTAACCCACTACCGTAAGGATTGCTGCAATAAATGCCTGGTCAATCTCCATAGAGAATGGCATGATACTATACAGCAGTGAGAAAACGCCCAGTGTGATGATTGTATCATGAGCCAAACTCACAATTGCACCCAACGAATATGCTATCGTCCTGAAACGAATCAGGATATATAAACCAATGATGATAATTGCAATAAGAACTGCCCATATTGCAGAACGCTTTATATCGTCAGCAATGGTTGGACCTACTTTTTGAGAACTCATGATATTGTTTTGAACAAACTGTTCGGCAGTTGCACCCTTCAACAATGGTTTTAATGCATTATACAAGCGGGATTCCATTTCATTATCAATAGTTTCTGAGTCATCCGTAATCTTGAATTTGGTAGAAATTCGCACCTGATTATCGGAGCCAATGGTAATTACCTGTGCTGATGTTCCATCAAAGGCTCCAGATAACAAATCTCTAACTTCCTGTGTTTTAACTGCCTCATCGAAGCGAACCACATAGTTACGACCTCCACTGAAATCGATACCCAAACTAAAACCACGTGTTACGAATGAAAGCACACTGATAGCAATCAGAACACCTGAAATGATATAAGCAACCTTGCGACCACCAATAAAATTCAATTTAGTATTCTGGAACCACCCTTTTGTAATTTTGGTTGTAAATGGCAGCTCTTTGGCTTTTTTGCTGTTAGCATAAGTGTCGAGCATCAATCGTGTTATAAACACTGCTGAAATAAAGGATGTAATAATACCGATGATTAAAGTATTAGCAAAACCTTTGATAGGCCCGGTTCCAAATACTGAAAGCACAATACCGGTAATGAGGGTGGTGACATTAGCATCGATAATAGCTGAGATAGCTCCTTTGAAGCCATCGTCGATTGCACGTTTCATCGATTTTCCATTGCGTAATTCCTCTCGAATACGCTCGTAAATGAGTACGTTTCCATCTACTGCCATACCCATAGTTAACACAATACCAGCTATACCCGGCAGTGTCAATACTGCCGAAAAGGATGCCAATATCCCGAAAAGGAAGAACACATTGATAAAAAGCGCAAAGTCGGCAATGAGCCCCGGAATCAGTCCGTAGTAGAAAATCATGTATAGAAGCACCAAAATGAAAGCGATGATAAAGGAAATCAAACCGTTGTTGATTGCCTGCTGTCCGAGCGATGGACCTACGATATCTTCCTGAATAATGCGTGCGGGCGCAGGCATTTTTCCTGATTTCAGTGTGTTTGCTAAATCTTTTGCCTCTTCAACTGTAAAGTTTCCGGTTATCTGCGACTGTCCGCCGGGGATTTCATTATTAACTGTAGGGAAGGAATAGATGTAACCGTCGAGTGCAATAGCAATAGACTTTCCGATATTCTCCTTGGTCATACGTTGCCATATCTTAGCACCCTCACTGTTCATGGTCATCGAAACGTTAGCATAAGCTGAGGTCTGAGAAAAGTCGGCGCGTGCGTCCGTAATCACTTCTCCACCCAATGGAGCACGGTTATCGCGGTTGGTTTTGATGGCAATAAGCTGAAAGATATCACCGCGATCGTTCACGGCTTTCACCGTCCAACGTAGTCCTAGATTGGCCGGAAGCACTTCTTTTACCGCACGCTCTTTGAATAACGCATTGATTTTAGCTGTATCTTTATAATGTGCATAGCCCACAACAGGACCACGACTAAACTGACCTGTCTGAATACCGGGAACTTCAAGGATTGCAAGCAGTGGGTGTTCTTTGCGGTATTGATCAAGCATTTTCAAAGAATCGGTAGCCTGCTCTTCTTTTGATTTGATGGCAGCAACAACGCTATCCTGTTTGGTCATTGGTTTCTGCGTTTCTACCTTAGCTACTTCAGATGCTTCTGTTGCAACTGTATCTTTCGTAGCAACATTGATAGATCCGAGTAGTCTGTCGGCCTCCATAATATTGCTGGCAATATCCTGTAAATCGAAAGTTTCCCAAAACTCAAGATTTGCTGAACCCTGCAACAGTTTACGAACGCGTTCCGGCTCTTTTACACCCGGAAGTTCGATGAGGATACGTCCCACATTATTATTGTCGCGCTGAATGTTGGGTTGCACCACCCCAAAACGGTCGATTCGGGTTCTCAACACATTGAATGAATTACTGATGGCTCCATTGATTTCTTCGCGGAGCACTTCAACAACGGCTTCGTTGGGTGTACTGAGAGAAATTTTTTCCTTCAACTCCATAGTGCTGAATATTGAAGCAAGTTGTCCGCCTGGATTCACTTCTTCAAAAGCCTTAACAAACAAATCGAGATAATCGAGTTGGCTACTGGTTTTCTGGCGTTCAGAAGCCAAAGTGATGGCCTGCATAAACTCAGGTGAGTTGTTGTAACCCGACAGGGCATTGAGAATGTCGGCAACCGAAACTTCAAGGGTAACATTCATTCCTCCCTTCAGGTCGAGACCTAAGTTGATTTCACGCTCGCGCACCTCCTTCAGTGTGTAACCAAAATAAACGCTTTCGCCTGAAAGAGAGTCAAGATACTGAAATTCCTTCATCTTATCACCGGCAGCAAATTCTTTGGCTTTCTTGGTATAAACACCGGTAACCACCGAAAAGGAAAGGTAAAACAAACTCACCAGGGCAAGTGAAATTGCTAAAACTCTGACTATACCTTTGTTTTGCATGGAAATTTTATATTTTTAAATAAAACAATTATTGATACTTTTTTAAACGAGCCGCAAATATAATATTTTTTTTTGATACAATAACCTTGGGCATGTAGTTATGTCAACGAAAAACCTTTGAAAGAGTTATTCGTGCCCAAAATCAACATAAAACATTTAACATATTTTTTTCTGGCAATAATTTGTTAATCCGGAAAATTGCATTACTTTTGCAAACCATTATCGCGGAGTGGAGCAGTGGTAGCTCGTTGGGCTCATAACCCAAAGGTCGTTCGTTCGAGTCGGACCTCCGCAACACAAAAGGAAAAGCTGCCTTCTTCAAGACAGCTTTTCTTTTTTTTACCAGTAAAAGTCATTTGAGACCAACAACGGTTTCGGGTACATTAATCCGATTCATTTAAGGATATCATTTGCCACAATCACTTTAGTGACTCATGTGGTTATTAAGTAAAAGGAAGAAAATAATGTCATATTTTAAACGTATTTAAAAACAACATAAATAATTAA
>CAYGJI010000086.1:0-10967 GCA_964350125.1 uncultured Paludibacter sp.
ATGTTGTTTTTAAATGCGTTTAAAATATGACATTATTTTCTTCCTGTTACTTAATCTGGCATCAGCATTTTTTAAATCCATGCTTTAGACCCCTGGCTATGGCTGCCGGTAAATGTCCACTACCCACAGCAATAAAAAAGGATGTTTCCGGTAAGATTTTCAGCAGTTTTACCATCCGGTTATAATTTCTGTTTTCCAACAATATGTTATTCACTTCAGGGTTTATTTCATTGGACTCCATCAATGATTGTAAAACTGTTAAATCCCCAAGCAAATAAGCTTCGTTCATCCTCAGAAGGGATTCGACGGCATCGACATCATGTTACTCATATCAAGCTCACCAACCACAGCATCAACCTCTCTGATTAACTTTCTGTATTACTCAAAAGCAGGAATTTTTTCTTTGTCAATCACATGGTATGTACCAAAAAGGCAGGAAGACTTTTTGCGTCCGTTTCCTGAAATTTACCAGAATAACTGACTGTAAGCAAAGGTTATAGACTACAATAACACAAATGAAACAAACATGTTTCTCTTGGGTTAAATATTGAAAGGATTAAAAATTCAGAATCTGTAGCTAAGAAATAAAGTCACAAATGCATAAATAAGCACAGCAGCTACCCACAGGGTTGTACCTTCGAACATCGACCAGGCAGCAAGTGCAAGCATAAGGCTCAACATCAACTGCATACGCTGCAGCCTTAGCTTTCTGAAATCATTTTCGACTGTGTTAAACATCACTATCAGCCGTTCAGCTATCAATAAAATTGTACCGGCACTAAAAATGTATTTGGCTGGCCCAAAATCGAAAAAGTGAGCTAATGATGCAAAAATTACGATTACAAAACCAAAAATATATATCAATGAAAGAATGTTAAACTTTTTAGTCATGAGTTATGGGGAATATATGAATACAAATACTTGAAATTAACGAAAAACAAACACATCCTCACCTTCCATTTTCATATGGTAATGCTCGCGGGCATATTTTTCCAGAAAAACTGAATCATTTTTAATTTGGTTGAGCATCTTTTTATTTTTCTGTATTTCTTCTATATAAAAACTGTGCTCCAGTTCTAGTGCGCTAATTTCTTTTCTTGCCTGCGCCCTTTTCAATAAACTATGGTTATCGAAAAATGTAATATACACCCCAAAAACAACCAGCACTATCGAATATTTATTCAATAGCGCCCTGCGAAGAAATAGCAGAATTTTGTTATTGTTGTTCATACAGTTGTATCGATATAGCAATTGCAAAGGTAATGAAATTTTGCTGAAAAGTTTTCAACAATTGGATTCTTCAGGGGTTTTTCCAGACATTTTTTGAGTATATTTGCCTGCCAAAGAAACAGGCACAATATCGTATGGAAAATTTCATTGTCTCAGCCCGCAAGTACCGCCCTGCCACCTTTCGTTCTGTGGTTGGCCAAACTGCCCTCACAACTACGCTTAAGAATGCTATACAAAGCAAACATCTGGCTCATGCATACCTGTTTTGCGGTCCACGCGGTGTAGGGAAAACCACTTGTGCGCGCATATTTGCCAAAACCATCAACTGCCAGAACCCCGGACAGGATGCTGAGGCCTGCAATGCATGTGAATCATGCGTTTCATTCAATGAGCAGCGATCTTTCAACATCCATGAACTCGATGCTGCTTCCAACAACGGTGTAGATGATATACGTTCGCTGATTGATCAGGTTCGGATACCACCACAAATTGGCAAATACAGCGTTTACATCATCGATGAGGTGCATATGTTGTCGTCAGGAGCTTTTAATTCTTTCCTGAAAACACTTGAAGAACCCCCTGCACATGCCATTTTTATTCTGGCAACCACCGAAAAGCATAAAATTATTCCAACAATTTTGTCGCGCTGTCAGATTTACGACTTCAACCGAATTTCAGTATCCGACACTGTGGAACATTTGAAATATGTTGCAGGGCAGGAAGGTGTAATTATCGATGAGAATGCCCTGAACATTATTGCACAGAAAAGCGATGGTGGAATGAGAGACGCTCTCTCCATTTTCGATCAGTTGGTTAGCTTTTGCGGTAATCATATCAGTTATCAGGGTGTAATCGAAAATTTGAATGTGCTCGATTATGAGTATTACTTCCGTCTGGTAGATGCAATTCTCAATGCCAATGTGTCTGATACTTTATTGATTTTCAATGAGATACTAAACAAGGGTTTTGATGCTTTTCACTTTATAACAGGCTTAAGTTCGCATTTCAGGGATTTATTGGTTTGTCGCGTCCCAAAAACCATCATTCTGATGGAAGTAGGTGCCGACATTGGTAGGCGTTACCAGGATCAGGCGAGGAGTTGCGATGATGTTTTTTTGATTCAGGCTCTGAAAATTACCAATGATTGTGAACTAAATTACCGCATCAGCAATAATAAAAGATTGCATGTCGAACTATCACTAATCCGTCTGAGCCAACTGACCGACGAAAAAAAAAAAGAATTACTGACCGTTGAGTCTTTACCTCCATTAAAGAAAATTGCTGCAGAAAAGAATCAGCACGAAGCAGTCATTGCAACCAATGCCCAACCGCATGCGATGACGCCTCAGGAACCTGACAAAAGCAATTCCCCTCCCATGGCCTCAGAAAGTCAGATAACGGCTCCGAAGAAACCCTCCAGAACTGTTTCTATCAGTATCAATTCACTGGCAACGAAAAAAACTGTGTTAGCAACTGAGTCGAATCAACCTGCCGATGACGTTTCTGTAAAGGAAGATGAGCCATACACCAAAGAAGATTTCGTAAAGGCCTGGAATTTATATGCCGAAAAAATTCCTACGATTGTTAGCGTGGTGAGTTATATCAGAAATACGATGCCTGTTCAGATATCAGAACATCTATATCAATTACCTTGTATGAATATTTTTCAGGAGAATGAATTAAAAAAACTTCTCCCGGCTTTGGCTGCTTTTATAAGAAATAAACTGCAGAATCAACAAATTGGCTTTACAACTATTGTGTTAGAATCCGCAGATATTCCCAGGAGCATTAATCCGGAAGAAGTTCTAAAGAGAATGATTCAGCAAAATCCCGCGCTCGAAATTTTAAGAAACAACCTGAGTCTCGAAATCGACTAATTATTTTTGACCTTTACTGCCACCTGTTGAAGATTTACCAATACTTTCGCGCATGCTGGTATCAGCTTCAATATTCTTCATCTTATAATAATCCATGATACCGAGATTACCTGAACGGAAAGCTTCGGCCATTGCCTTAGGCACTTCGGCTTCAGCTTCAATTACCTTGGCACGTTGCTCCTGAGTTTTAGCCTTCATTTCCTGCTCAAGTGCCACTGCCATGGCGCGACGCTCTTCAGCTTTGGCCTGTGCGATATTTTTATCGGCTTCGGCCTGATCCATTTGCAACTGAGCTCCAATGTTTTTACCAATATCTATGTCGGCAATATCAATCGAAAGAATTTCGAAAGCAGTCCCTGCATCCAATCCTTTTTTCAATACCAGCTTGGAAATAGAATCTGGATTTTCGAGTACAGTTTTGTGCGATTCGGAGGAACCAATCGACGACACAATCCCCTCACCTACACGGGCAAGAATGGTTTCTTCGCCGGCACCTCCCACCAATTGTTTAATATTGGCACGAACAGTAACACGGGCTTTGGCAATTAACTGAATACCATCTTTGGCAACAGCTGCAACCGGAGGTGTGTCAATTACTTTCGGGTTAACCGACATTTGAACTGCCTGAAAAACATCACGTCCGGCAAGGTCGATGGCAGTTGCCATTTTGAAACTCAGGTCGATATTGGCTTTTGAAGCCGAAACCAACGCATGCACAACCCTTTCGATATGACCACCGGCCAGGTAGTGAGCTTCCAGTCCGTCGCGGGTTACTTCAGGCAAATCCGCTTTGTGAGCCTCAATCATACAAGCTACAATTGTATGAGGAGGTACTTTACGAATGCGCATCAGAAACAACTGAATGAGCGAAATATTAACACCCGAAACCTTGGCCGATAACCATAAAAGGAAAGGCACATAATAGAAAAAAAGAAGGATCAGGATACCCAAAATCCCAAATCCAATGATCTCAATAATCCCCATAATCTGATTTTTTATTTGTTCAACATATATTAATTTACTCTGAAATTCTTTCCACAAGGATATTGGTTGACTGCACCTTAATCACCTTTACGGGCGTATCCGGATCGATAAAATCATCGATGGCTTTAGCTTCAACCACATGCCCGTTGATACGAACTTTGCCCATGGGGGCCAAACGGGATACTGCAATACCACGATCGTCGCATTGAATGATCATACCCTGCATTGGGTCATTTTTTCCTTCAATATTCGTTTTGAGCGACATCTTCTCCAATGCTCTCGATTTGACAAATATCCAGACTGCAACAGCCATAAATACGATGGATGCCAACAATGTCGTATGCCCTGCTTCAGGGCTTATAAATGCATAGGCATAATAAACACCTCCAAAAAGAAACAAAACCCCACCAATTCCGGCTATCGACAAACCGGGAAGCAAAAATATCTCGACCAGCATTAATGCTATCCCGAAAACCAACAATATGGCTACAACTGCAAAATCCATGGCTGTTAAATGATTTTAGGATATCTGTCCTGTTATTTTACTTGTTCCTTGAGCAAAGTCATGATTTCTTCATTCCTTGCCATCTTCTCTTTTTCCTCAATTTGAATTTTTAATCGTACCACAGCTTTCTCGAGCGATGATATTTCGTTGGTTAGCCTCAGCCTCTCTATCCTTTCCTCCACTTCTTCATAATCGGATCTGATTTTCCGAAGTCGTAATTCAAAGGCATTCAACTCTTTGGCCATCTTTTGCGTATCGTTCCATGCGGTCAATGCTTTCTGGCTTTTAAACTGATTCGATTGGGTATAAACCAGCTCATCATTTACTACAAATTGAATAGCAACTGATTCAACTGATTTCTCAGGCTCAGCAACCCTGACAGAAGCCGATCGGGAAGCCCTTGATGCTCTGACATTGGGAGTAACCGGCTGAATTACCTGATCCTGAACTTGTGCAACAGGCTGTTCGAGCACTTCTTTAAACTGTGGTTTTCTTGATTTGGTAAGCATTGCCAAACTACGTAACTCATCATCCTGCACATTACTCACTACACTGAAATCGGTGCCAGCAAATACAAACTGATAGATAACAACTTGACTATCAGGCTGAAAACGATCAGAAACAAACCATCCGGTATTACTTAGTTCATCAACCACAAGCATGTAATCGTTATAAAGCGAATTAAAAGGCATCCCGATATTGGTTGCTTTGACAAAATCGGCCTGATAATCTCCTCTTGTGCTGTAGAAAATATCATAACCACCAATTGAAAGGTCGTTATTGGACGCAAAAAAGAACAACAACCCATTCGACATCCGGAATGGATAATTGCTGCTAAAATTAGCGGTGTTGACTGGTGCAGGTAGCAATGTTCCGTTTGACCAACCCTCAGTTTGTTTCGTCGATTTTAGTATTTTGACCGAGTTTTGCAATGTATCTGAATAATACTGAAAATCGCCCTGCTCGTTCATCCATGTCATCAGATCGACACTCCCTACACCGGGCATATGAAGTAACTTCTGACTGATAGTGCCGGTTTCGCGGCTTAAACTAAAAAATTTGATAAACTCCGACTTATTACTTTTAATACTATCGATGATTTCAATTTCAGCCACTTTGTTCATCATATCCATGGCCAGTTTTGCACGTCGGACCTTCTGTTCGACATCCCTCATAATTACTGTATTGGTGGCAGCACTTTTTGCGTAATTGTCGTAAAACTGCAGGGCATCAGCAAAACGGTACGACCAAAAATAGCTATCGGCCAGATAATAGTCGCGTAAAGGGTAACGGCTTCCTCCTGCAATAAAATACTTAATCGCATTGTCGAAATCCTTTTGCTCATAGCAACAACGTGCATATCTGTAATTAAATAACGGGTCGAGAGGCTGTTTCTGCAACAATTGAGCATAAATCAGGCCTGCTTCAGCAAACTGCCGCTTATTAAATAAAGCATCAGCTTCAGTGGCAGTCTGTGCAAAAATAGGAGTATTAATAAAAATGACAACAATTAATGCAAGTGATCTCATCCCGAAAACCGTTTTATTGACCATTGAACGCAAAAGTACGTTTTTTTTTGCGAAATCACCGCTGAGCAAATGCTTTTTTTACAAAATTATCTCAATAAAAAGAGATATTTTGACTAAGTTTGCATTCAAAACAATGATGAATGAACCGGTGCAATGCCATTTGGTTTTTCAACTGATATCAGAAACTTATGCATCAGGTCAGAGCTTCGGGCCATCAACACAATAATCAAAGCAGAAAAAACATCAGTATCGCCTTTTTTCTGAATTTAGGATTCACACTGGTCGAGTTTGCTGGTGGACTTCTAACTAATAGTGTTGCAATACTTTCCGACGCATTACATGATCTTGGAGATAGTATTTCATTAGGCCTTGCCTGGTATCTCGAGAAAGTATCGCGCAAAAAGAGCGACGAGAACTATACCTACGGATATATGCGATTCTCGCTTTTGGGTGCTATAGCCAATGCAATTATTCTTTCGATTGGAAGTGTTTTCATCATGCTCGAAACCATTCCCCGTTTAATTCATCCGCAGCCGGCCGATGCTAAGGGGATGTTTTTTCTGGCCATACTGGGTATGATAGTAAATGGTGCTGCAGTATGGCGCCTGAAAAAGGGAAACAGCCTGAACGAAAAAGTGGTTTCATTGCATTTATGGGAAGATGTTTTAAGCTGGGCAGCTATTATGGCAGGCTCCATCATCATGTATTTTTTTGATGCCCCAATCATTGATCCGATACTTTCTTTAGCTATCTCTGTATACATTCTGTGGCATGTCGTAAAAAACATCCGACTGAGTCTTCGTATCATATTACAGGGAAGTCCACACGAAGTAAAACCTGAATTTATCAGGAATATAATAATGCAAATGTTTGAAGTACGTGCGGTACACGACATACACACCTGGACCATCGATGGAAATTACCACGTTGTGACACTGCATGTGGTAATTAAGGAGGCACTTACTATGGAAGAACTGGCGCAGTTAAAGTCAACCATACGAAACAAACTAAACGATTCACTGGAAATCAGTCATATTACAATTGAGTTTGAAACATCAGACGAGCAATGCAGTCTGGAAAATTGTTGTTAGATATGGACAGAATTAAGATTGCTAAAAAAATTACCTGGACAGGTTTTTGGATAAATTTAGTCCTTTCGGCATTAAAAATAGTAGCTGGTTTTATGGGTAAAAGTACAGCTATAATCGCAGATGGCATGCATTCACTATCGGATTTTGTGACCGACTTATTTGTAATAGCATTTATAAATATATCGGGAAAGGAACGAGACGTCGACCATCATTACGGACATGGAAAATATGAGACCTTTGCTACACTGCTCATCAGCATAGTGTTAATATTGGTTGCTATCGGAATTTTCTGGAGCGGCTTCAACAAAGTACTGGATGTAATCAGAGGCGAAGTTCTCGAGCAACCCTCTTTCATTGCACTGGCCGCTGCCATTTTATCAATCATTGTAAAAGAAGGGTTATACTGGTACACAAAAAAGGGAGGCGAAAAAATCGAAAGTGCTGCAGTTGTTGCCAATGCCTGGCATCATCGATCCGATTCATTTTCTTCTATTGGTACAGCACTCGGTATTTCAGGAGCAATTTTTCTTGGAGAAGATTGGCGAATTTTGGACCCTTTAGCAGGTATCATTGTTAGTTTTTTTATTTTTAAAGTTGCTTTTGAACTTGGTATGCCCAGTATGCACGAATTGCTTGAAAAGTCATTACCTGCTGAAACCGAAAATCAAATTCAGGGAATCATTGAATCGCATCCTGATGTTATCATGCAACATAATCTAAAAACACGTAAGGTAGGAAATGTATTTGTTGTAGATGTTCACATCAAGCTCGACCAGCATATAAGCTTTGTGAAATCGCACGATATAGCCACTGACATAGAAAAACAGTTAAGATACAAATACGGAAACCGTACCATCACAAACATCCATACCGAACCATACGATAATAATAAATACAATAAAACGAAGCTGGAATAACTTGCTTCGAAACAGCGGAAAGTAAAAAAAGTGCGCAGGATGAGACTCGAACTCACACGCCGTAACCGGCACTACCCCCTCAAAGTAGCGTGTATACCAATTTCACCACCTGCGCAAGGGAAAAAAGTGCCCAGAACAGGACTCGAACCTGCACAGCCTTGCGGCCACTAGTCCCTGAAACTAGCGTGTCTACCAATTTCACCATCTGGGCAATGGTTGAGAAGTTGAAATAAAAGGTGAAATCGCTGTCTCACCTGTAAAAAAGAGCGAAAAACGGGACTCGAACCCGCGACCCTAACCTTGGCAAGGTTATGCTCTACCAACTGAGCTATTTTCGCATGTTATGTATTACTATACCGTTCTGCCATACCGATAACGAAGTGAGATTTGTTTTCGCTTGTTATTCTCTGCACTTACATAATCAAAATTCCGAATCAATCGGCAACAGATTTTTCGCTTTCAGGTACCTTATTATACACCTTTCCGCTTTCGGAGTGCAAATATACAGCGTTTTTTTTTAACTGCAAATATTTTAGGGATATTTTTTTCATCATTTTGTATAATGACTAAATCTCAGGCAGATGTACTGAAAAAAAACGAATCACTTTCAAAAAAGCCAATATATGCATTCCAATACCTGAGCAATGTTTCATTGTCTTACCTGTAGCAGGTAATAAAAACTGCCTCTGTTTGTATAAACACAGAGGCAGTTTTTTATTCAAAGGTTTCGTCTTGTTTTTCCGAAACTTGTTTCAGGTCAATTTCATTTCCCTTGTCATTATAAAACTTGTACTGCAGGAAACCAAGTGATTGGGAGGCAATTATCTTGAATCCCAAACCATATTTCAGTTTCCATTTCAACTTGAGTGAACTAACTCCTTTGGAGACAAAGGCTTCAACATAAGGATGAAGATGTAGTACTGCTTTTTTAATTTTCAGACCATTCACCACATGATCTACTTTTTCTTCCAGCTGGTCTGTAAACAGTATTGAAGGCTGCATCTTACCTGTTCCCAGGCAAGTAGGGCATTTCTCCTCAATTTGGATGTCGGCTACAGGACGTACTCTTTGTCGCGTCATTTGCAGAAGACCAAACTTGCTGAGTGGAAGGATATTATGTTTCGCTCTATCACTTACCATTGCCTCACGCATCCTGTCGAAGAGTTTTTGTCGGTTTTCATTTTCGTGCATATCGATAAAATCGATCACGATAATTCCACCCATGTCTCTCAATCGCAACTGGCGTGCAATTTCATCTGCAGCAGCCATGTTTACATCGAGGGCATTGCCTTCCTGGCCCGACGAGGATTTCGATCTGTTTCCGCTATTCACGTCAATAACATGCAGTGCTTCGGTATGTTCAATAATCAGATAAGCACCACTTTTAAAGGAAACTGTTTTCCCAAATGCCGATTTAATTTGTTTGGTTATCCCAAAATGGTCGAAAATCGGCATGTCATCTTTGTAGAGTTTCACAATATCCCTTCTCTCAGGGGCTATCAGTTCTACATAATCCCTCACTTCGGTGAAAATATCGGGATCATTGACATGAATACTGTTGTAGCTGGGATTGAAAAGATCTCTGATCATACCAACTGTGCGACCCAATTCTTCCAAAATCAGCGAAGTACCTTTGGAATGTTGCAATTTTACAATTACTTCTTCCCAGCGTTTCACTAAAATTTTCAGTTCATTATCGAGCTCTGCTACTTTTTTTTCTTCAGCCACAGTACGCACAATAACACCAAATCCCTTGGGCTTTATACTCTGAATCAGTTGCTTAAGTCTGATCCTCTCCTCTTCGGATTTGATCTTTTGCGATACTGAAACCTTATCATTGAAAGGTATCAGAACCATAAATCTTCCGGCAATAGATATTTCGGCTGTCAATCGCGGACCTTTGGTCGAAATGGGCTCTTTAGTCACTTGCACCAGAATTTCCTGGCCTTGTTTAAGCACATCGCTGATTGAACCGCTTTTCTCTATTTCAGGAAAATGTTTTACTTTTTGCATCGAAGGTGCCTTTTTACGGTCGCTGAGCACCTGGGTTACAAAATAATTGAGGGTATTGAAATTGGAACCTAAATCAAGATAATGCAGAAAAGCGTCTTTTTCGAAACCCACATCCACGAATGCTGCATTCAAACCAGGCATCAACTTTTTTACCTTTCCGATGTAGATATTCCCCACGGCGTAATTTTGCTCACGCTTTTCGCGGTTGTATTCTACAAGTCGTTTGTTTTCGAGCAGCGCAATTGAAATTTCAGATGTTTTTACATCTACTACAAATTCGCTATTCACTTTGATTATTTATGATTTAATGTTTTTGTTTTCGCTAAAACAAAAACAAACTTAAAGAGTTCAAAGCCTTTAAGTTTGTTTCAGGACTTTATGTAAAGACCTCAAAGACAATTTATTTCTTTTTATGTCTGTTTTTTCTAAGTCTTTTCTTACGCTTGTGCGTAGCCATTTTATGTCTTTTCCTTTTTTTTCCGCTTGGCATTGTCTTGCAATTTTAAATTATTTAACAGCACTAACAAAAGTTTTTGCAGGCTTGAACGATGGGATGTTGTGTGCTGGAATAATAATGGTTGTATTCTTGGAGATGTTGCGTGCAGTTTTTTCAGCTCTCTGCTTTACAACAAAACTGCCGAAGCCTCTTAAATACACGTTTTCACTTTTCGCAAGCGAATCCTTGATTGTTTCCATGAATGCCTCAACGGTCTTCAGCACGGAAGCTTTGTCAACACCAGTGCTTTTAGCAATCTCGTTTACGATATCTGCCTTTGTCATTTTGGTAATTTTTAATTAGTTAATAATGATATGTATTAAAT
>CAYGJI010000087.1:0-10688 GCA_964350125.1 uncultured Paludibacter sp.
GGAAGAAATAAAAAAGCCCTCGTTAGAAAAGTTGAAAGCATTGCAGTTGGCTATGGATAAGATTGAAAAAGACCACGGCAAAGGTACCATCATGAAAATGGGCGACAGTAAAGTAGAAGAAGTAGGAGTAATCCCCACAGGTTCAATCGGTCTGAATATCGCTTTAGGCGTTGGCGGATATCCCAGAGGAAGGGTTATCGAAATTTACGGACCAGAATCGTCTGGCAAAACAACCCTGGCCATCCATGCTATTGCTGAAGCGCAAAAAGCCGGTGGTATCGCAGCTTTTATTGATGCAGAGCACGCATTCGACAGGTTTTATGCTGAAAAATTAGGTGTGAATACCGATGAACTACTTATTTCACAACCCGACAATGGTGAGCAGGCACTCGAAATTGCAGATCAACTAATACGCTCTTCCGCCATCGACATCGTTGTAATCGACTCTGTTGCAGCGCTTACTCCAAAAGCCGAACTCGAGGGCGATATGGGTGATTCGAAAATGGGATTACAGGCAAGGCTGATGTCGCAGGCTTTACGTAAACTTACTGCAAACATCAGCAAAACCAACACTACCTGTGTATTTATCAATCAATTACGTGATAAAATCGGTGTAATGTTTGGCAATCCCGAAACAACTACCGGTGGTAATGCACTGAAGTTTTATGCATCAGTGAGGCTTGATATCCGCAGGGTAACACAGCTTAAAGATGGAGATGAAGCCGTTGGTAATCAAACAAGGGTTAAAGTCGTAAAAAACAAGGTTGCACCACCCTTCCGCAAAGCCGAATTCGATATCATGTTTGGTGAAGGAATATCAAGATCCGGGGAAATCCTCGATTTGGGAGTTGAATATGGTATTATCAAAAAAAGTGGTTCATGGTTCAGCTATGGCGAAACCAAACTTGCACAGGGTCGCGATGCATCAAAAACTGTAATAAAAGACAACCCTGAACTGGCAACAGAACTTGAAAACAAAATTACGGTGGCTATCAAAAATAAATAATCAGACTTATTTTTGTTGATTAAGGTTTCATTTGGGGCAGGCGACTTCCCCGTCGCCGTTGGGCATCATTGCGTTATTGCCTATCGGCGACGGGGAAGTCGCCTGTCACTGATAAAACTTAGCAGGAAACATAGGGTACATTGCAGGAAACAACTTTGCAGCCTTTGCGAAACAATAGCATACTTGCGTGAAATATATTAAAGTCAAACAATACATTTATTCCTCTTTTGCTATATATTCATCAATGATACGCCTTACCTGCTGAGGTGTAACCCGTCCAAACACCTTTTCACCCACTGCAACAACCGGCGCCAGACCACAGGCACCAACACAGCGAATACTACTGATGCTGAATAATCCATCGGGGGTGGTTTGTCCGATCCCCACATCAAGTCTGCGTTTGAATTCTTCTATAATCAATTCACCACCACGCACATAACAAGCAGTACCCAAGCAAACAGATATTTCATATTTACCTTTGGGTACCATGGTGAAAAATGAATAAAAAGTTACAACTCCATATACTTTTGACACAGGAATTTTCAGTTCACGCGCAACCACCTTTTGCACTTCCGGAGGTAAATAGCCTAAATGATGTTGTAGATCATGGAGTACATTGATTAATTCGTGCTCATCATTTTTAAAACGGGCACAAACGCTCTTGATTAAAACTACTGCGGTTTCGGATAATTCAATTTTTGTCATCTTAGTTATGATTTGTGGATTTTGCATACTCAATAAACATGAACTACCGGCCATTCTGACGATTGAAATAGTGGGTATGTAATAGATGATGCGCTTTTTCGCTCATTGGTTCACCCAAAAATTCAACATACAATTTTTTGATATAGGGATTCTCATGCGATTTACGAATCACCTTCAACTCATCTTCTCTGTAAATTGCCTGTTGTCTCTTTCTCAAAATCTCAGACTTACCATGATGATAGGGCTGACCTCCACCACCAATACATCCTCCTGGACACGACATAATTTCGATAGCATGGAAATGGCTTTTCCCCGACTGTATATCTTCGAGTAAACGGCGGGCATTTCCAAGTCCATGAGCTATTCCAATGCGAATTGGCAAGCCATCGAAATAGACTGTAGCCTCACGCAGTCCTTTCATACCCCGCAATTCATCAAAATCGAGTCTTGTGAGTCCTTTACCTGTATGCAATTCGTAAGCAGTACGAACTGCAGCTTCGATAACACCTCCTGTTGTTCCGAAAATTACCGCCGCACCACTCGACTCTCCCATTGGATGATCAAACTCTTCTTCGGTCATCGAGTTTAAATCGATGTTGAACAACTTCAGAAAGGCTGCCAGTTCACGGGTAGTGAGTACAATATCCACATCGGGATTACCATCGACCGAAAATTCTTCCCTCCCACGTTCGTACTTTTTAGCCACACAGGGCATGATGGACACCACTATCAAATCCTTACGATCAACTCCCAATTTATCAGCAAGATAGGTTTTGGCAATGGAGCCAAACATCTGTTGAGGCGAACGTGCTGTTGAAGGAATATCAAGCATATCGGGAAACTGATGTTCGAAGAAATTCACCCAGGCCGGGCAGCAAGATGTAAGCAGGGGCAATTTAACAGATTTATCTCCCGCAAGATAAGCATTCAACCTTCGAAGTAATTCTGTTCCTTCTTCCATGATTGTTAAGTCGGCTGCAAAGTCGGTATCAAAAACATAATCGAAACCAAGGCGCCGCAGTGCAGCGACCATTTTGCCGGTAACCAATGTACCAGGTTTGTTGCCAAATTCCTCGCCCAAAGCTGCCCTAACTGCCGGTGCCGTTTGAACCACCACCGTTTTTTTCGGGTCAGCGAGGGCCCGGATCACCTTACCTGTTTCATCAACCTCGGTGAGGGCGCCGGTAGGACATACAGCCAGGCATTGACCGCAAAACGTACATTCCGAATGCATCAGGTCATTTTGAAATGCAGGAGTAACCACTGAATGAAAACCCCGCTGCATGGCAGTCAACACTCCCACAGTCTGCACCTCGTTACACATCATCTCGCAACGTCTGCACATAATACATTTGTTCGGATCACGAATAATGGCCGGAGAATCATCCATCCTGTAAGTAGATTGTTCGCCTGTATAATGAATTTCCCTGATTCCTACACGCTGGGCCATAGTTTGCAATTCGCAATCGCCCGACTTGGCACATGTCAGACACTCTGCAGGGTGGTCTGAAAGAATCAGTTCCAGCACTGTACGTCGGGCATTGATTACTCTCAGCGAATTTGTAACACACTGCATACCTTCCTCAACCACAGTACAACAGGCCGGTGCAAGGTTTTTCTTACCTTCAACTTCCACCACACAAATACGACATCCACCGGGCTTATTCTCGATATTCATATCATGTAACTTCATGTGACAAAGGGTAGGAATATCAACACCTATCTGCTTTGCGGCATCCAGAATTGTTGTTCCATTTGGTACTGTCAGCGTTTTATGATCTATATTCAGTTTTATCATTGTATTCTGATTTATAGTAATTTATATTGAACTAATCAACCAAAATGGCATCAAATTTACATTTGCTATAGCAAATACCACATTTGATGCATTGATGCTGTTGGATAAAATGGAGCTTACCTTTTTCTCCCGTTATGGCATCGACCGGGCAATTTCTGAAACATACTGTACAGCCCGTACATGCATCTTCAATGATGGTAAATGTGATTAAATCCTTACATTGTTTTGCCGGACACTGTTTTTCAAACACATGGGCTTTGTATTCTTCATAGAAGTTCTTCATGGTCGATAATACCGGATTTGGTGAACTCTGACCCAAACCACACAACGAAGTATCTTTTATAACTTCCGAAAGTGCGCGGAGTTTTTTAAGGTCCTCCTTCACCCCCTCTCCCTTCGATATTTTATCCAGCAATTCATGCAGTCGTTTATTACCAATCCTGCAAGGAGCACATTTACCGCACGATTCATGCAGCGTAAATTCAAGATAGAATTTTGCAATGGATACCATACAGTCGTCTTCATCAAGCACTATCATTCCACCAGAGCCCATCATGGAACCCGCTGCAATCAGATTGTCATAATCAATGGGAGTATCCAGAAATTGCTCTCCCAGACAGCCACCCGAAGGTCCACCCGTTTGTACTGCTTTGAATTTCTTCCCGTCTTTAATACCACCACCAATATCGAAGATAATTTCGCGGAGGGTGGTACCCATTGGAACTTCAATCAAACCAACATTATTTATTTTTCCGGCCAGTGCAAACACTTTGGTTCCTTTTGATTTTTCAGTTCCGATACTGCTAAACCACTCAGCACCTTTACTAAGAATTACCGGTATACTGGCCAATGTTTCCACATTATTTACGTTGGTGGGTTTACCCAAATAACCTTCCACCGATGGGAAAGGAGGTTTAAAGCTTGGCTCGCCACGAATACCTTCCATCGAATGAATCAATGCAGTTTCTTCTCCACAAACAAAGGCTCCGGCTCCCAGCCTGATATCAATTTCGAAATCGAAACCTGTTCCGAAGATTTTATTGCCAAGCAATCCGGCTTCGCGGGCTTGACTCAAAGCCTTTTCCAACCGCCTGATAGCTAATGGGTACTCGGCGCGGATATATATCATACCTTTATCTGAACCTATGCAGTAGCCACAAATGGCCATGGCTTCGATAATAGAATGTGGGTCACCTTCGAGGAGTGATCGATCCATGAAAGCACCCGGATCACCTTCATCAGCATTACAAACCACATATTTCTCCCTGCCAGGCGATTTTCGGGTGATTTCCCATTTCAAACCTGTTGGAAAACCACCACCTCCCCTGCCTCTCAAACCCGATTTTTTGATAATTTCGATGGCTCCCTCCGGTGATAATCCGGTTACACACTTAGCCAGCGCCGAATAGCCATCCCGTGCAATATATTCATTAATATTCTCCGGATTGATAATACCGCAGTTTCTGAGTGCAATCCTGAATTGTTTTTTGTAAAAATCCATATCGCGGGCTTCAGTTACCCTCTTCTGTGTTTCAGGATGAATATACAAGAGTCGCTCAACTTTATGTTGATTTACAAAATGTTCGTATATCAACTCACCGGCGTCATCTGGTTCAACCTGAACGTAAAAGGTATTGTCGGGAAGGATTTTCACCAATGGACCTTTTTCGCAGAAACCAAAGCAGCCTGTCGAAACTAACTGGATTTCTTCCGATAATCCTCTGAGATTGATTTCTCGCTGCAGATTTTTTTTCAGTTGCTCCGCTTCCAATGCACGACAACCGATACCCCCGCAGACAAAGATGTGATTCTTAGCCATTTGATTATTTTTGATTAGATTTAAGACTGAAAATGAAAGCACTAAATCGTGCGGTAACTGGCTGGAATTATGCCATCAACCAATTCGTGTTTTTGTATATAGCGATCGATTATTTCAAGAGCCTTGGCACTGTTTACAAATCCAAAAACTACCGCTTCGTGACCGGGCAAAGTTACTTCGACAGTAGGCTCTGCATAACAATACGACATGCAACCGGTTTGTATAACCAATGCATTAATTTTCCTCTTATTGAGTTCATCTACAAAATAATCGTAAGTGTCTTTTGCTCCCGAGGCAATACCACAGGTAGCCAGGGCAACCCTAATAATCACTGCATCGGCATCGGCAGTATTGGATGCATTTTGAATCTGAGGATTGGCTTTCTCTCTTATCTTCAGCAAATCGTTAACTGATTTTATTTTCTCCATGCTTACATTAGATTTGGTTTTGGCTACAAAGATGCAAAAAAACGGACAGATAAAGAATATAATCCCTTATTCATCCGTTATTTATAACAGAAATAATTAATCTCAGATTTTCTTTACCAACAAACCATCATGTTGATTGTCAACAGGCGAAAAACCTATCTTCAACAGGTAATTTCTGTGTTTTACATTATTGCTCAACGCATCGAAACGGATGATTCCAGCTTCATTGAAAAAGTTAGAATTTTGGTTGTAAATAAACTGACCGGGCTTCAAATCGCGATAAGGTGCAGTAACAAAGTCGATTTCAACTTTCAATATACCATCATTTAACACCCCTGAAAACACACCGGCCACTGCAGCATTTCTGATTAATAGAACGTTAAACCGATTTTCATTTTTTTTCCATGTATCCGGATTAAAATCCGGGAAAAACTGCTTAATTTCCTTTTGATGATAATGCAAAAAATAGTTCAGATATTCATCTCCGCTTTCAACACGAATCATTTTAAAATCATCGCGATGCGAATACATCCTGTATAAATAAAAAATATTAGTAACTGAAATAAATAAATTAAGCAATGCAACGGGCAACGAACCAATCATAAAACCATAGAATGCAAAGATAGAGGCACCAAGCAGATTATACCACCTGAGTCGCTTGATTGAACTCATTGTTAAGGAGAAAGCTACCAATACGGACCCAAGGTAGCCAATCCATTCCTGCCATGAAATACCGAGTAACATAAGTTATTATCCTAAGAAACTCTTCAATTGTTTACTACGTGAATTAGGTTTCAGCTTACGTATAGCTTTTTCCTTAATCTGCCTAACCCTTTCGCGGGTAAGCCCAAACTCGTCTCCAATTTCTTCAAGTGTCATTTCAGGAACACCCAAACCGAAAAACTTTTTCACAATATCCCTCTCTCTATCGGAAAGAGTGTGAGCGAGCACCCGCTCTATTTCCTTCGAAAGCGACTCATTAATCAGTGAGCGGTCTGCGTTGGGCGAATCGTCGTTGATCATTACATCAAGCAAACTATTATCTTCACCTTCCACAAAAGGAGCATCTATTGAAATATGGCGACCCGACACTTTCATTGTATCGGCAATTTTATCTACAGGAATATCAAGTTGTTCGGCTAACTCTTCAGCTGATGGACGACGCTCATTTTCCTGTTCAAATTTGGAAAATGCTTTATTGATTTTATTCAGAGAACCTACCTGATTCAATGGTAATCGCACAATCCGCGATTGTTCGGCCAAAGCCTGCAAAATCGACTGACGAATCCACCATACAGCATAGGAAATAAATTTAAAACCACGGGTTTCATCAAACTTTTCAGCAGCTTTGATTAAACCCAGATTACCCTCGTTGATCAGGTCGGGTAAACTCAGACCCTGATTTTGATACTGTTTGGCTACTGAAACAACAAATCGCAGATTAGCACGGGTCAGTTTTTCGAGAGCTATCCGGTCTCCGTTACGGATACGCTGAGCAAGTTCAACTTCCTCTTCAACAGTGATAAGGTCCTCACGACCTATCTCTTGCAAATACTTGTCAAGAGAAGCACTCTCTCTGTTAGTAATCGACTTAGTAATTTTTAGTTGTCTCATTCCTCTTCTGAAAATTAGCGTGCAAAATTAGTAAAAAAAAAGTTCTTATCAAAATGCAAATCATAATTAGTCTGAATGTCAGAACCCGGGGAAAATTTCACATATGATAATTGTATTTATTCAACCCAAACCCTAAAACGTTTACTGCCTGAAAATGTTTTATTATGTTGATAAGTTTAACTTAAAAAGCACGAAGGCTGCCTTACCGTTTTGGTCAGGCAGCCATCATGATTACTGAAGGTTATAATTAGGTTTAATTGCTCAAATCAACAGCATAGTAAGCTGTTTTTCCATTGGGATAAATACCGGTTATCCAGAGCACCTTGTTAGCTTCCGAATTATCCATCACACCTTTAAAAATGGTCGTGACATCTTCCACAGAGCTCATTTTTACATTATTGATTTTCAGAATGATATAGCCTTTTTGGATTCCTGCAGAATTAAATTTTCCTTTTGTTACATCGACAACTTCAACCCCATAATCAAGACCAAATTTTTCGAGCACCTTCGGATTTGCCTTTTTGAAGCTTGCCCCCAATACATCAATATTCATGTCTGACGAAACCGGATCGGTACTACCCTGGCTGTTTTTGAGTTCAAGTTTCAGTTTTTGTAATTTTCCATCTCTAATTATGTCCACTGTGATATTATCGCCGGGACGATACCTTGCCACTTGCTCCTGCAATTCAGGTACAGTTTTGATATTCACCCCATTCACATTGGTAATCACATCACCTTCTTTAATTCCGGCTTTCTGTGCAGCGCTGTTTTCTGAAACACCTGCCACATACACACCATCCATACTCTTAAGATTCTTATCTTTAGCAAGTTGAGTTGTAATATCCTGAATATTTACACCCAGCACAGCCCTTTGAACCACGCCAAACTGTCTCATATCGGCAACAACTTTCTGTACAATGCTCGATGGCACAGCAAACGAATAGCCGGTAAATGTGCCTGTTTGAGATGCAATGGCTGTATTGATACCAACCAATTCTCCTTTCGTATTCACTAAGGCCCCACCGCTGTTTCCGGGATTTACCGCAGCATCGGTTTGAATAAATGCCTCAATTCTGAGCGGTGCATTGAGAATATTGATTCCCCGTGCTTTGGCACTTACGATTCCTGCAGTAACCGTTGAAGTCAGATTGAAAGGATTGCCCACTGCCAGCACCCATTCCCCTACTTTCAAAGAATCGGAGTCGCCAAACAGTACTACAGGCAGATTTTTTTCCTCAATTTTCAACAAGGCAATATCTGTATTCGGGTCGGCTCCAATAACTTTAGCGGGATATGACTTTCTGTTATTCAGTACAACTTCAATTTCTTTGGAATTATCAATCACATGGTTGTTGGTAACGATATATCCATCACTTGAAATAATCACCCCTGAACCTGCTCCTTCTCTGATTTGTGGAGGTTGCTGCTGACGAAATTGCGGACCAAAGAAATATTCAAAAATGGGATCACTTCCGCCAAAACCACGGCTTCTCACTTCAGTTTTTACTTTCACGTGCACCACTGCATTCACTGTTAGCTCCGCAGCAAGCGTGAAGTCGGTTTCACCGGCTCTCGCAATGTTCTTCAATGCTGCATAGTTAGCCGGAATCTGTGTGATATTGAAACCATTATCGGTTTTTTTTTCAGATGAATATCTGACTACTATTAATGAGGTAGCCACACTTACCGCCACCATCAGACCCACGAGGGCCAAAATACTAAAAACTTTATTACCCTTCATATTATAAAATTTAAATTGTACATAATCAGAAACGTCGGACTTATGTTAAATCCGTGGCTAAATTATTCAAATTTTATTCCTGTTAGTCAATATGCGTACATTATTTGGTCAAATTTAACATTTGATTTTTAACATTTAATCCCGATTAACGGTCTACATACATCTATGTTAAATTTCATTTACCCAATGAACAATCTGACTAACAGCAAGAGATCAATCTAAAGCACGCCCTGCGAAAGCATGGCTTTTGCAACTTTCAGAAAACCTGCCACATTGGCACCCTTCATATAGTTAATATAACCGTCAGCCTGTCTGCCGTATCTGACACATTGTGCATGAATTTCTGACATGATTTGTTGGAGTTTGGTATCTACCTCCTCACGTGTCCAATTGATATGCATGGCATTTTGTGTCATCTCTAAACCTGAAGTTGCAACTCCACCTGCATTCGCAGCCTTACCCGGCCCATATAATACTCTGCTTTTAAGCAATAATTCAATTGCTTCAGGAGTGCATCCCATATTGGACAATTCGCCAACACAAAGCACTCCGTTGCTTATAAGTATGGCCGCATCTTCTCCATTCAATTCATTTTGGGTTGCACAGGGCAAAGCAATATCCACTTTAACTTCCCATGGGTTTTTTCCTGGGAAGAAAGGCGTACCATATTTTTCGGCATAAGGAGCAACAATATCGTTACAGGAATCCCTGAGTTCGATCATATAATCGATTTTATCACCCGAAATTCCACTTTCATCGTAAATATATCCATCGGGCCCGGAGATGGTAACCACTTTGGCCCCCAACTGATTCGCTTTAATGGCAGCGCCCCATGCAACATTACCGAAGCCTGATAAAGCTACAGTTTTACCTGCCAATTCCAATCCGGCAGTCTGCATCATTTGACTCACAAAATAGAGCCCTCCGAAACCTGTTGCTTCCGGCCGAATCAGCGACCCCCCGTATTCGAGTCCTTTACCGGTAAACACACCTGTATTCTCGCGGGCCAGTTTGCGGTACATGCCATAAAGGTATCCTATCTCGCGGGCTCCCACACCAATGTCACCTGCAGGAACGTCGGTTTCAGGACCAATATGTCTCCATAGTTCGGTCATATAAGCCTGACAAAAACGCATCACTTCAGCATTTGATTTTCCCCTTGGATTAAAATCCGCCCCCCCCTTGGCTCCACCCATGGGAAGTGTAGTAAGTGCATTCTTGAAAATCTGCTCGAAACCCAAAAACTTCAGTATGGACAATGAGACTGAAGAGTGAAAACGCAATCCTCCTTTGTACGGGCCTATGGCATTGTTGAACTGCACCCTGTAGCCAAGATTTACATGTACTTCACCTTTGTCATCAACCCATGGAATTTTGAAAGTAAAAATTCGGTCGGGTTCCACCAATCTTTCAGCAATTTTTGCATTTTCAAAATCAGGATGTTCGTTGTAAACCTCCTCAATGGTTGATAAAACCTCCCTCACTGCCTGTAAGTATTCCATTTCACCCGGATGTTTCGCTTCAAGCGATTGCATGATAATTTCAATATTCATAAATTGTGATTTTAATTGTTGGAT
>CAYGJI010000088.1:0-10482 GCA_964350125.1 uncultured Paludibacter sp.
TGGGATTACATCCTCTGCAATTGACGGACAAAATGCTGCTTATCACATATTTGCTATGTGCCATTGACCAGGTGTCAGGCCCGAAAATTTTTTAAAAGCCTTATTCATTCTGCCCATATTAGGAAATCCCGAATCGAAACAAATAGCATTGAGTTCTTCGTGATTCATCGCCTTCGTGCTTCTAAGCAGGCTCATCGCCTTTTGTAGTCTGAATTCGTCGCAATACCGGTCGAACGTTTTGTTGATGTAGTTTTTAAAACAAAACTGAATGTGATGTGCTGGTACCCCAAACACATCCGACAGGGTTGATATTTTAAAATCGGTATAAAGAAAAGGTTTTGCCTTTTCGATGTATATTTCTATCCTTTCCGAGAGTTCTCTGAAGTATGTTGTGCCTGCTTGTATTTCCCGATCAAGTCCCAGTTCCGACTCATTGTACATCTCATTGTCGCTCCACATGCTCAGTTTATCGGCAGGAGTTAATAACTTAGTGGTGGGTAATCCGAGTATTACGGAAGGATTTAACAGTAGCGACAGAGGTAATATGGAGTTTGCAATGGAGAAAATCAGAAAGAGTGAATTGTTTTGAAGATTCAGAAATTCTGTTCCATCGAAGCGGAAATAAAAAATCAGACTGTAATGCAGAGAGCACATAAAAACAGAAAAACCTCCGATAAACATCAGCCAGCGGTAGCTTCTCAAATAATGTTTTCGGGCAACCTCATCGAGCTTCTTCAACTTACTAATTAATCCCTTTCTTAAAATATACATCGAATAGAGAACATAAATGATGATGATTGTAACTTTCACCAGAGTACATACCCAGGTCGGAAACATGATGATGTAACTGTTCATGTAATTCGACAGATTTCCGAGGGAATTGCGGGCTATTTCCAGTTTCAGTTCGATGGGACTAAAAATATAGGGAACCAGAATAATCATGTTGATAAAGAAGGGCACAAAATGCAGCAAATCCTTATCGGTGTATTCGTAATCGTCTCTGACCAGCCCCCTGATAAAGAAGTAAAACATGGGGCCGGAAAGCATCATCAGTGGGCCCGAATTACCGATGAGGATCATGAGTAAATGTTCTGATCCACCATTGATGATGGTATCGTACAACACTGAAGTAAAAGAAATTACGAATAAATAAACTGCAAAGAATATTATGTTTTTATTCAGTTTCCAGTTATACAACACCATGATAAGTGCCAGAAGCACATTGAAGCAGGCTATAATAAAAGTGAGACTAACCATACTATTACATTTGATTTTTTCGGAATCAAAGATAACACAATTGAGTTAAAATACAGCCTGTTTCATTTATTTATTCAACAAAAAAAGTGCAACAACCGAATGTCACACTCCCTTTTATTTAATCAGTATTGTACCTTTATTTACGCTCCGAAATCGTCGAACATCAGCATCTCTCTTGGCACGCCCAGATCGTAGAGCATTTTTTCGACTGCCTTAGCCATCGGGCCGGGGCCACACATGTAGTATTCGATATCTTCAGGCGCATCGTGGTCCGTCAGGTAGTTATCGTGTATCACCTTGTGAATGAAGCCAACAAACCCTTTCCAGTTATCTTCGGGTTGAGGCTCACTCAACGCAATATTGAAGGTAAAGTTCGGGAATTCCTTCTCCAGCTTTCTGAAATCTTCCTCGTAGAATATCTCATTTTTTGAGCGGGCACCGTACCAGTAGGTGATTTTACGATTCGTTATTTTCAGTGTATTGAGCAAATGCAGGATGTGTGAACGGAGCGGAGCCATACCGGCACCACCACCAATATAAAGCATCTCGCGTTTGCTGTCGAGGATAGGGTGGAACTCACCAAAAGCACCCGACACCCATACTTTATCACCAGGTTTCAGTCCGAAAATAAATGACGAACAAATACCGGGTTTTACATCGGCCCATTTTTGGGCAGCACGGTCCCAGGGTGGTGTTGCAATACGCACATTCAGCATCACAATATCACCTTCGGCCGGGTAGTTGGCCATGGAGTAAGCACGCATGGTTTCTTCTTCGTTTTTGCATGCCAGATCCCACATGTTAAATTTATCCCAATCGCCACGGAAACGTTCCTGCACTTCGAAATCGGTGAATTTAAGATCGTATTTCGGCACATCGATCTGGATATAGCCGCCGGGCTTGAAGTTTAGCTTTTCGCCTTCGGGCAGTTTCACGACAAATTCCTTGATGAAAGTAGCTACGTTTTTGTTGGAAACAACTTCGCACTCCCATTTTTTCACTCCCAAAATGGTTTCATCCATTTTGATTGACATATCAGACTTCACTTTCACCTGACAGCCTAAGCGCCAGTTATCCTTGATTTCCTTGCGGGTGAAATGCACTGCCTCGGTTGGAAGAATTTCGCCTCCTCCCTCGATTATCTGACACTTACACTGAGCGCAAGAGCCACCTCCACCACAGGCTGAAGGAAGAAAAATCTGCTGAGCCGATAAGGTTCCAAGCAGGGTGCTTCCTGCAGATGCTATAATCTGTTGATGTTCGTTGATGGTTATGGTTACATCACCCGAGGGAACCAGATAGCGCTTTGCTACCAGCAAAATGACTGTAAGTAAGAGAATTACCAGCAGGAATACTATCAGGCTGGTCAGAATCATTGTTGTATTAATTGCTAATATCATGTCTTAATTCATTTAAACGATCAGATTTTGAGACCCGAGAAACTCATAAATGCCATGGCCATCAATGCCACGGTAATGAAGGTGATACCCAAACCTCTCAATGGTGGAAACACATCGGAATATGCCATTTTCTCACGTATGGCAGCCAAACCAACGATGGCAAGTGCAAAACCAACACCCGAACCGAGGGCGTAGGAAGTAGCTTCGCCAATGTTTACAAACTGACGTTGTTGCATGAATAATGAGCCACCCATGATGGCGCAGTTTACTGCAATCAGTGGAAGGAAAATTCCCAGTGAGGCATACAAAGACGGACTCACCTTTTCAACGAGCATTTCAACCAATTGTGTTATCGCAGCAATTACAGCTATAAACAGAATAAACGACAAATAACTCAGGTCGAGGGATACGAACGATGGATGTAACCAACGCAATGCACCTTCTTTCAACACATAATTTTCGAGCAGGTAGTTGGCCGGCAGGGTAATACCCAACACAAAAACGACAGCAATGCCTAATCCAAGCGATGTTTTTACATTTTTCGAAACAGCGAGATAAGAACACATCCCGAGGAAAAAGGCAAAAACCATATTGTCGACGAAAATCGACTTAACGAATATACTGGCTAAGTTTTCCATATTCTAATTATTTTTTTCCTGTAAGTCCTTATTGAGTGAGCGATGTATCCAGATAATCACAGCCACTAAAATAAGTGCCATCGGAGGCATCACCATTAAACCATTATTTACATAACCGAAATCATAAGCTGCCTGCGGAATAATGCGGATACCCAGCAAGGTGCCCGAACCCAGCAGTTCGCGGAAGAAAGCCACAGCCACCAGAATCCAGGCATAGCCCAGACCGTTGCCCAAACCATCGACAAACGATTCCCAGGGCTTATTCCCCATTGCAAAAGCTTCGAGGCGGCCCATCAGAATACAGTTTGTAATAATCAGTCCGATATACACCGACAGCTGTACACTAACATCGTATGCAAATGCCTTGAGTACTTCGCTCACCACTGTAACCAGCGATGCTACCACAACGAGCTGCACAATGATGCGGATACGGTTTGGAATGGTATTACGCAGGAGTGAGATTATGACGTTGGAAAACGCCAGAATTATCACTACCGAAAGACCCATCACAATGGCTGGTTCGAGCTTGGCTGTTACAGCGAGTGCCGAACAAATACCCAGCACCTGCACGGTAATAGGATTATTTTTACTCAGCGGCCCGAGAAAAACGTCTTTGATTGTATCATTAAATAATTTACTCATTTCCGGGTTCCTCCAACTTATTATTTTGCAAAAATTTTTCGTATTGGCCTATACAGTTCAGCAGCATATTTTCAACCCCTTTGCTGGTAATAGTACCTCCGGAGACACCATCGACCTGATCCTGCAAATCCGTTTTTTGTCCTGCTTTCATGATAGCAATAGAAACAAATTCCATTTTATCATTCATGATTTTCTTGCCTATAAACTGATTCTGAAATGGCTTGTCAGCAATTTCAGAACCCAAACCGGGTGTTTCGCTTGCATGGGAGAAGTAAGTTCCGAAAATAGTATTTTTATCTTCATTGAGAGAAACATAACCCCAAATCGGACCCCACAAACCACCTCCAAAGAGTGAAATTATATATTTGGTTTGACCCTCCACTTCGGCTACATAGAGCGGAAGCGCACGATCTTCCAGATTTCTGGCAAGTTCCTTTTTGATCACAATATCAAAAGCCTTGTCCTTAGGACTCTCAATCACTTTTCCGGTATAGTCAATTACAAGTTCCTGTTGGATGTACTGTGCATAAAGCTTTTCCGCATCCTGATCTTCGATATCGATATTTAAAGAACTGAGAATCTGTTTTTTCTTATCCAGTTCTACATTTTTGGTCTGCTTTTCCTTGAGTGAGCCGGAAACAAATGCCAAAACGAGCGCCACAACGACCACCATGATAGTCGCAAACATCAGTGTGTATGAATTGCTATTCGTATTCATCTTTGTCATCCTCCCAATTAATTGATTTTAACCGACTGAGCCCGTTTCAAACGCTTTTTGATATTGCTCTCGACCACAAAATAATCGATGAGCGGTGCGAAAATATTCATGAAAAGAATGGCTAACATCATTCCTTCGGGATATCCGGGATTAAGTACCCTGATGATGATCGTAAGAACTCCGATAAAGAATCCGTAAAACAATTTTCCATTTTCGGTACGAGCAGCAGTTACAGGATCGGTAGCCATGAAAACAGCACCGAAAGCAAAACCGCCAAATACAAGATGATAATGCCAGGGGAACTGAGCCACAGCTGTATCAGGTCCAAATGTATTGAATATGAGCGCCATAAGTGCACCACCAGTAAAGACCGACAACATCACTTTCCAACTTGCCACACCAGTAATTATAATAAATGCTGCACCAATCAAAATGGCCAAAACAGATGTTTCACCAATCGAACCGGGAATTAATCCCAGAAAGCCATCCCAAAAAGTGAGTGGATTACCAACAGTATCAACCAGTTTCAATCCCGACTCTGTAGCTGCAGCAACCTCACCGAGCACAGTAGCTCCTGTGTAAGAGTCGACGGGAGTTCCTCCACCCAAACCAAAAGTTGAAGTGGTACGCACCCAAACTGTATTCCCCGACATGTAAGTTGGGTAAGCAAAGAAAAGAAAAGCCCGGGCAACAAGGGCTACATTAAATATATTCATGCCGGTACCACCAAAGGCTTCCTTGGCAAAAACAACCGCAAAGGCAGTAGCTACAGCAATCATCCACAGCGGAGTGTCAATAGGAACAATCAACGGGATCAGAAAACCTGAAACCAGAAAACCTTCATGTATTTCGTGCCCTTTGATTTGTGCAATCACAAACTCAATTCCAAGGCCCACCATATAAGATACCATGATGATGGGAAGTACTGCAAGTGCGCCATACAGGAACTTATCCCAGAAACCAACCTCCTGCCCTATTGCCAGATAATGCTGAAAACCAACATTATACATACCAAAAAGCAAGGCGGGTATCAATCCAATGACCACCATAATCATGGTTCTTTTCGAATCGACTGAATCGTGGATATGCGTGCCTTTTCTGGAAGTTGTATTCGGCACAAACAAGAAAGTTTCGAAACCATCGAAAACCGAATGCAGCTTTTCAAACTTACCACCCTTTTCAAAATGGGGCTTCAGTTTATCAACCAATTTTCTTAAATTATTACTCATATTATTCCAGTTCTTTTTTCATTAAATCCAGTGAGTTTCTAACAATTTGTTGCAGAGGCAATTTCGATGTACATACAAACTCACACAATGCCACATCCTCGGGTGCAATCTCGTAAGCTCCGAGGGCTTCCATTTTCTCCAGATTTTCTGTAATCATGGCTTTAAAGAGGAATTCGGGATAGATATCCATGGGTAACACCTTATCATATTCCCCCGACATAATCATGGCCCTGCGACCACCCAACAGTCGGGTATCCCATTTATAACGAATATTTCCAAAAATCTTTTTCACGAATTTCGATTCGAGGATGAAGCTGAATGAAGTGCGGCTCATGCTGAATTTGCGTATGCGCGGCATTCCCCAACCTAAAATCTCGTGGATATTATTGCCCTCATCGAGCACGGTAATTTGTGTGGCATAAGGATCGAGCCAGCCATTACCGCGAATTTGAATCCCTGTAAGCACATTTCCACTGATAAAACGATGTGGTGAACTTGTAGTTATCTTTCCCTGAAGGATAGGCTCAACATTTGCACCAACCAAAGTACGGTAATATTGCGGTGCTTTTATACATGGACCTGCCAAAGCAACTGTTCTGGAGAAATCTACAATGCCACGATTAAAGAAACGACCGATGAACAAAACATCCTGTGGGTTGATGGTCCAAACAACTTCGCCTTTATTTACAGGATTGATCTGCGCAATCTGAATGCCCACATTACCAATAGGATGCGGTCCCTCATACTCGGTAATCACTGCATTTTTTACATTCGAGAAAGGTGAGCGACGACCTGTTTTCACACCCAGATTTACTTTGGCAAGTTTTGCCAACACATTGATACCTATTTGAAAATCAGCCATCTGACCTCCTATAACATAATCGTTATTAGGAGCAAGCGGAGCTGAATCGAATGATGAAATGAAGATAGCCTTCGGACTTTTCTCCGGATTGGCAATCACATCATAAGGTCTTTGTTTGATATATGCCCACAATCCAACCTTTTGAAGCATCCGAATGATTTCCCCGGACTGCATCGAATTGTAATCGACCTTTTCGTAGGATTCGTAAGTCATCTTTTCATCACTTTCAATGATGATACTCATGATTTTACGACGTTCGCCCCTGTTCACTGCCTTAATAACACCACTCACGGGTGAAACAAAGTTCATCTCCGGAAATTGCTTCTCATAAAAAACAGGAGTTCCGGCTTTTACAGGGTCGCCTGCCTTCAGTAGCATTTTTGGCGTGATTCCCGTATAATTATCCGGAATGAGGGCAAATTCTTTGGGCAAACTGGCAACGCCTATCATCTCAGCAGGTTTGCCGTTGATAGGAATATTCAGTCCGCGTTTTGTTTTAATCAGCTTTGCCATATATTCATTTGATGTTTGTTGATTTATCTTTTTAAAAACAAACGAAGGCTGCAGTCGCGTAATCCTTTGAAATACAGATATAGTAACCGGATTCTGCTATCAGCCTGAAATTCGCTGCAAAAATAACACTTTTTCATATTATAATTACTATAAATAGTGAAAAAAATCCGCAATTTATTATCGACTGACTTTCAAACAATTAAGTGATTTTTTTGTTCGATGATAGAATAAAAATATTGCGATTATGATTCGGAAAGCTTCAAACAATCTGATTTAATGAGACTTAAGTTATAGGAAGAAAAAAATGTCGTAATTTTTGATAGCTATTTTGAAATGGATTTTGGACTTGAGTGAGGGCGTTTAGCGGGCTAAACAACCGAATGAAAGCACAAAAGACGTCCAAAAGAGCATCAATTATTTATTAATGTTGTTTTTAAATACGTTTAAAATATGACATTATTTTCTTCCTGTTACTTATCTTTCAATAAAAAAATTAATGAGCTTCAGCGTCATGAAATAAACGATATAAAGAAATCACCGCTACGCGGCTCAGGGTTCTTGGGTTAACGTTTATGCTACAAAGAAATCAGGGCTACGCCACTTAAAAATCGCATTTCAAATTATTTATTTGCAATTGAGCCGGGTAGCGGCGATGTCTTTGTAGCGGCGTAGCGGTGATTTGTTTGCAGAAAACATTCCCTATTGGATTCCTGAGGGTCGCAGCCCTGATTTCTCTGAATAAACTGATGAATATATCTTCCAAATCAACTGCACCCATCTTGCCGAAATAGCAATTTTTACTATATTTGTCCGTTTAAAAAAAATGTATGCGCTTCATAACTTTCATATTTGCAATCATACTGAGTATTACGCTACTCAGCGCACAATATCGTACAAAAATTATGGCATCCAATATCCGTACTTTGATAACTGGTGGTCAGTATCAGGACTTTTCGTTGCCGGTAATTGATTTGCAAAGTGACCAAAACATAGAAATACGTTTCGATGAGATGTCGCACGAATCGCACTTATTTGCTTATACTATTATACACTGTAATGCAGACTGGACACCCTCCGACCTTTCGAATACCGAATATCTTTCAGGATATACCACTGCTTACATACGCGATTCGGAGCGATCGGTCAACACACACCATTTATATACTCATTACCGGTTCAGTGTTCCGAACGATGAAATGGGACTGAAAGTTTCAGGCAATTATGTGGTGTTGATATACGCAGATAACCGCCGCGACAAACCCATAGCACAGGTGTGTTTTTCGGCTGTTGAGCCGCGCGTAAGGGCTTCGGCCAAAGTGCGTGCAAACACCGACACCGAAATAGGCGGACGCTTTCAGCAACTCGATTTCGACATCAACCTCAGCGGATATATAGTGCGGGATCCCATGTCGGAAATCAGGGTAGTTATAAGGCAAAACAACCGCTCCGATAATGAGATTACACAAATCAGACCTTCATTCCTGCAAGGTTCCACGTTGAAATATCAGAATAATAAGGCTTTGATTTTTGAAGGAGGAAATGAATACCGAAGTTTCGATATTTCGTCGGTGCATGTGAGTGGCCGGGGTGTCGATCGCATTCGGTTTGCCAACAACCAATATGAGGCTTTATTACTGCCCGACCGGATTGCAAGGGGTGCTTACGAACATGCTTTCGATGTGAATGGCCGCTTCAAAATTAATGCTCAGGAGGCTTTCACCGATCGGCACACTGAATCCGATTATATGCTGGTGCATTTCAATTTGCCGGTACCTCAGGTATTTTTCGACGGTCAGCTGTTTGTGGGTGGAGAATTTAATTTCAACCTGATGAATGACTTCAACAGGATGCAATTTAACAATCAGACCGAATCCTATCAAAAATCAGTTTTGCTGAAACAGGGCGGATACAATTATCAATATTGGTTTCTACCCAAAAACGGATCGAAAGCAACGGTCGAACGAACCGAAGGCTCTTACTGGCAAACCGGTAACGAATACCAGATATACGTTTATCACCGGGCCTGGGGAGAGCGTTACGACAGGCTGATTGGATTTTTTCAGACAGAAAGCAATAAGTAAAAACAATGCAAATCAACAAAATTGACGATTTGAGTTATGCCCCCGGCAGATATAATAACTACAGAAATAAATTGCTTTCAATATTCGGCAAACGGGTTCAGAAAATTTCGGTCCATGCAGGGTTTACCTGTCCGAACCGCGACGGCAGCCAAGGGCGTGGAGGATGCACCTACTGCAATAATCAGTCGTTTGTGCCCGAATATTGCCAACCGGTAAAAAGCATTACCCAACAGATTGATGAGGGAATACAGTTTTTTCACCACAAAGCAAAATATGAACATCAAGCATATATCGCTTATTTTCAATCGTATACCAACACCTACGACAGCATCGACCGCATTCGGATGATTTACGACGAGGCGCTGCGTCATCCAAGGGTAAGCGGGTTGGTGATTGGCACACGCCCCGACTGCGTTAACGAAGCCATCCTCGATTATTTCGAAGCGCTATCGAAAGAAATGTATGTCATGATTGAATATGGCATTGAATCGACCAACGACAAAACGCTGGAATTCATCAACCGCGGCCACGACTATGCCTGTGCGGTGGATGCTATCAGCGAAACAGCCCGTAGGGGAATATACACCGGGGCACATTTGATTCTCGGGCTGCCGGGTGAAGACCGCGAAATGGTACTTTCGCATGCCGACCGCATGAGCGAGTTGCCACTCAATGCACTGAAACTCCATCAGCTGCAACTGATACGCGGAACCATCATGGCTAAACAACTGAAGGAAAACCCCGAATGGTTTAAACTATACACAGCCGAAGAATACACCGATTTGATAGTGGATTTTCTGGAGCGCCTTTCTCCGGATATTGCCATCGAACGCTTTGTGTCGCAATCGCCCAAATACCTGCTCATTTCGCCCGACTGGGGTTTGAAAAATTTCGAATTTGTTAGCAAGATAGAGAAACGATTGGAGGAGAGAAATACCTGGCAGGGAAATAATAGGAAGATGCGGGAAGTTGGAGACCGACATGATGGTAAAAAAAGTAATGATAGGTAAACAAATGATGTTTTTCATTCAATCACTCCTTGTAATTCCGGAAAAAAGACCCTATCTTTGCAACGCTTTTTTAAAAAGGCCTCGTAGTTCAGCTGTATAGAACGTCAGATTCCGGTTCTGAAGGTCGCAGGT
>CAYGJI010000089.1:0-10342 GCA_964350125.1 uncultured Paludibacter sp.
ATTTACCCCTTAGAATAAAATAAAATAGCACAAAATTGACTCCTGCGAAAAACATAAAAAGAATAATAATATACTGAATCAAGGGAGTATCCCAGTATCCAACACTTGCTTGTTTGGTCGAAAAACCTCCGGTTGCCATCGTAGTAAAAGAGTGATTGAGAGCATCGAACCAGCCCATCCCTGCAAGAGTTAACAACAACATTTCCAAAAAAGTTAAACCTATGTAAATAGCAAGCAACCGCTTTGCTGTTTCACTAATTTTTGGATGAATTTTATCCTTCGTGGGCCCTGTAGCTTCAGCCGAAAATAATTGAACACTTGTAAATCCGAAAATTGGAAGCAGAGCAATGGAAATCACAATAATTCCAAGACCACCAATCCATTGAATAAGACTTCGCCAATATAACATGCTTTTGGGAAGCGACTCTATATCATTGAGGATTGAAGCACCTGTTGTAGTAAAGCCGGACATTGTCTCAAAAAACGCATCTGTAAACGATGCAATACTTCCACTTAACCAAAAAGGCAGAAACCCAATGAATGAGAATACAATCCAAATACCAGTTACAATCACTGACCCTTCACGCTTCCCAATTACCGGTGAAGCATTTCTTCCGAAAATAAAAAAAAACATTCCGAGTACGAGTGAAATAGCCGATGTAATCAGAAAATGAATTACAACATGCTCATCAAAATACAGGGCGATAACAATGTTTGTTAACAGAATAACAGACTTAAACAACAGTAAGCCACCCATTATCCTGAAAATCAGCCTATAATTGAAATCCCTGAACATGATTAAAAATAGCTTTCGATCTTCCGTATTGCAGAAGCAATACAGAAACAAATCACATGATCGCCGGGTTGTATAATTGTATCACCTGCAACGATATATCCCTCACCATCACGCACATAGCCGCCGATATTCACATCAGCAGGTAACCGGGCATCCTTGACTTTATTTTTGGTAATTTTAGACCCCTTTTTGGCAACAAACTCCACAACTTCTGCATCGGCAGAGGTTAAAGTGCGTACATCAAGCACATCAGCATCGAGGGTTAATTGGTAAATATAACTGGCTGCTATCATTTTTTTGTTGATAACCGTACCAATATCCATACTTTCGGCAAGTACTATATAGTCGATATTCTCAACTTCGGCCACTGTTTTCTTTACCCCGAGTTTTTTTGCTGCAAGACAAGCCAGAATATTTGCTTCTGAATTTGAAGTAACAGCAATAAACGCATCAGTTTCGTGAATTCCTTCTTCCTTGAGCACATCCATATTCCGTGCATCAGCATTGATAATGAGAGCCTTTTGGCATTTCTCTGCCAATTGATAACACTTTTCCTTGTCCATTTCTAAAATCTTCACATCGATGCGTGATGGAAGCGCCCTGACTGTTTTTTGGGCAATGCGGCTACCTCCCATAATCATGGCACTGTTAATTTTGTGGTCGGTTTTTCCGGATTGCAACTTCACAAAATCAAGATCTTCGGGTCGGGTGATAAAATAAACGATATCATTGGGCAGTATTTGATCCTTGCCTCCCGGAATAATCGTTTGATTATTGCGTTTTATGGCTACTATCCGATAGCGGCGATGATCAAAATAACCACTGATAAAGGGTTTATTGACGATTGCTGCGTTTTGTCTTACTTTGATTCCCAGCAAAATAAGTTCACCGTTACAAAAACTCATATTTTGTCTTAACCAAGTAGATTCGAGCGATGTAGCAATCTCCTGAGCTGCCAGAATTTCGGGATAAATAAGATGATCAACTCCCAGTTTGACGAAAAAATCTTTATTCTCAGGAAGCAGATATTCGTAATTGTTGATTCTGGCAAGTGTTTTTCTGGCACCGAGATTATGTGCAATCATGCAGGCAGTCATATTCACACTTTCTAAGGGTGTAACAGCTATAAACAAATCAACATCTTTAACCCCAAGATCCTTCAAATCCTGAATTGACGTTGGTGATCCAACCCTTGTAAGCATATCGTGGTTTGCATCTAAATCTTTCAGTTTCGAAGATGTTTCATCCATCAGGGTGATGTTGATATGTTCTTTGGCAAGCAATTTGGCGAGATGCGTACCCACTTCTCCTGCACCCACAATTACAATTCTCATTGGTATGTATATTTAAAAGTCCCTACAATCAAACAGCCTTTAGACGCATATGTGCTTTGTCTTGTACCACTGTAATTTTGGCCGAAATACCCATTGAAACGATAGAATCATAAATACCGTGCGCATTCAGTCCCAACATACTATATAACTCTTCGGGAGTACCATGTTCCACAAAAGCATCAGGAATTCCAAGACGCTTTACTGCTGGCTGATAACCATTATCGGCCATAAATTCGAGTACAGCAGAGCCAAACCCACCATGCAACACACCATCTTCAATGGTAACAATCATATTGAATTTTTTTCCGACTTCATGCAACAAATCCTCATCAAGCGGTTTTAAAAAGCGGATATCGTAATGTGCTACCTGTAGTCCAAGTTCCCTTACAATTTTGTTTATAGCTTCAGTAGCAGGCGCAGCCATGGTTCCGATAGTAAGTACAGCAATATCTTTTCCATCTCTGAGTTTTTCTCCTTTACCAATTTGAACCTTTTGCATCACATTTTTCCAGTCGACCAGAAAACCCTTACCACGGGGATATCTGATAACAAAGGGTTTGTTTGCAACTTTGGCAGTAAACATAAGATTTCGCAATTCATGTTCATTCCGGGGAGCAGAAATTATCAGGTTAGGAATGCACCGCATGTATGCCAAATCGAATGCACCGTGGTGTGTTGGTCCGTCGGTTCCCACAATACCCGCACGGTCGAGACACATAATTACGGGCAATTTCTGCAACGCCACATCGTGAATTATGCTGTCGTAGGCACGTTGCATGAAAGAAGAATACACATTACAAAACGGAATCATTCCTTCACGCGCAAGTCCGGCCGAAAAAGTAACAGCATGAGCTTCAGCAATCCCAACATCAAACACCCTTTCGGGCAACTCCTGTTGCATGATGGTCATAGAACAGCCCGAAGGCATGGCTGGAGTTATGGCTACAATTTTCGTATCTTCCTTGGCCAGTTCAAGTAAAGTTTCACCAAAAACCTGTTGAAAAAGCGGTGCTGAAGGTTCTTGTTGATTACTGGTAATTCTTTCCCCTTTTTCCACATCAAAAAATCCCGGAGCATGCCACTTGGTAGCATCATCTTCGGCAGGCTGATATCCCTTTCCCTTTTTGGTAATGCAATGAAGTACTTTGGGTCCGCGGAAATCCTTGATATCGTTCAGTACTTTCACCAATCCTACCACGTCATGCCCATCTACAGGTCCGAAATAGCGGATATTCAGTCCTTCGAAAATATTGTTCTGTTTACTTAAAGCGGCTTTTAGGGTATTGCCTATCATCTGGAGTCTTTTTTTACGACCTTCGTTAATAATACCCAACTTTTTGAGAAAAATGTACAGTTTGTATCTGATTGTGTTGTAAGTAGAAGAAGTGGTAAGATCGACCAGATACTGGGTAAAACCTCCGGTAACCGGGTCGATAGCCATTTGATTGTCGTTGAGCACAATCAACATATCGTTTTTGTCCATCGAAGTATTGTTGAGCCCTTCGAAAGCCAGGCCACCGGTCATAGCGCCATCACCAATCACTGCCACCACATGTTTTTTAATGTTCTGTTGCATCGAAGCAACAGCCATTCCGAGAGCAGCCGAAATGGAAGTAGAAGCATGCCCCACCCCAAATGCATCATATTCACTTTCTTCAATTTTGGGGAAGCCGCTGATGCCTCCTAATTTACGGTTGGTATGAAAAACATCGCGGCGCCCGGTCAGAATTTTGTGGCCATAAGCCTGATGTCCCACATCCCATACCAATCGGTCGGAGGGTGCATTAAACACATAATGTAAAGCAACCGTAAGTTCAACCATACCCAAATTCGAACCAAGATGACCTGGATTTTGTGAAACTTCATCGATAATGAATTGCCGGAGTTCCTTGCAAACCTCAGGCAGAGCCTGCTTCGATATTTTTTTTAAATCATCCGGCGAGTTAATGTCGCACAGGTATTTATAGTTTCTCTCTGTCATTCGATTTACACTGATATTGTTGACAAAATTAATATATTTTCGGTGATAACAATCTTTATGTTACAGCTTTTTTTCAAACCCCTCCGTATTTCAAAGGCTGCGGAAATTAAAAAAGCAATTTTAAAAACAAAACATCAATAAATAATGTTCTCTGATTACAATTCTTTACAAAAAGTAAAGTTTTAACGTAAATCTATTTGATAATACAAATATTCCATTTATCTTTGCGGTCGAAACGAATGAAAATATGTCAGCTCGTCTTTACAATATTGTCCTCGTCATCGTCGTATTACTTTTGGTCAACAAACAAGGGTGAGGGTGGTTATGTGGTAATTTATGATATTTTATAAACGCACAAAGGGCCTTTCTCACCGAAACTGAGAGAGGCTTTTTCATTATTAAATTCAGAAACAATGACAAAACTTAAGATTACATTACGCAGTGAAACAAGCACCGGTGGTCGTCGCATGGCAGGCGCCAGGGCTTTATGGCGTGCTAACGGGGTAAATGAGAACCAGTTTGGCAAACCGATTATAGCTGTTGTGAATTCGTTCACTCAATTTGTACCTGGTCACGCGCATCTCCATCATATTGGTCAAAAGGTTAAAGCCGAAATCGAGAAGTTAGGCTGTTTTGCAGCAGAATTCAATACCATTGCTATCGACGATGGTATAGCCATGGGGCACGATGGTATGCTTTACTCACTGCCATCGCGCGAAATTATTGCCGACAGCGTGGAATACATGATCAATGGTCATAAAGCAGATGCAATGGTTTGCATCTCCAACTGCGATAAGATTACTCCGGGCATGTTGATGGCAGCTATGCGTCTGAACATCCCGACGGTTTTCGTATCGGGCGGGCCCATGGAGGCCGGCGAACTCGATGGCAAACACCTTGATCTGGTTGATGCCATGGTACAAGCAGCGGATGATACCATCTCCGACGAACAGGTTAAAAGGGTTGAAAGTGCTGCATGTCCGACTTGCGGCTCATGTTCGGGCATGTTTACAGCCAACTCGATGAATTGTTTGAACGAGGCTATCGGTCTGGCACTTCCCGGCAATGGTACCATTGTAGCAACCCATGTCAACCGCATCAGTCTTTTCGAAAAAGCTGCCAGACTCATTGTCGAAAACGCATGGAAATACTACCGCGATGGCGATACGCGCGTGCTTCCACGCAACATTGCAAATCGCGAAGCATTCATGAACTCCATGGTGCTCGACATTGCCATGGGTGGTTCAACCAATACCATCCTGCATATACTGGCTATCGCACATGAAGCAGAAGTAGATTTTACGATGGATGATATCGATCAATTGTCGCACAAAACACCTTATTTGTGCAAGGTTGCTCCCAATACCGATAAATACCATATCGAAGATGTGAACAGAGCCGGAGGTATTATGGGCATACTGAAAGAACTCAGCAAGGGAGGTTTGCTTAATACAACTGTTTTCAGGGTTGATGGGCTAACCCTGCAGGAAGCTGTGGATCAATACGACATTACCAAAGCTGAACCCTGCCCTGAAGCTGTCAGCATCTATAGTAGCGCTCCCGGAAGAAAAATCAATCTGGTGATGGGTTCCCAAAGTGCACAATACAAGGAACTTGACACCGATCGTAGCCTTGGATGTATCCGCGACATTGAACATGCCTACTCCGTTGATGGTGGATTGGGAATCTTAAAGGGCAATATCGCTCAGGATGGTTGTGTTATCAAAACTGCCGGAGTAGATGAAAGCATCTGGAAATTTACTGGTCCTGCTAAGGTGTTCACTTCACAGGATACTGCATGTTATGGTATTCTCAGCGGACAGGTTGTTGCCGGTGATGTGGTGGTTATTACGCATGAAGGACCCAAAGGTGGACCAGGCATGCAAGAAATGCTATACCCTACTTCATACATTAAATCGAAAGGACTCGGAAAGGCTTGTGCCCTTATTACCGACGGCAGATTTTCCGGAGGCACATCGGGCTTATCGGTCGGGCATATATCCCCTGAAGCAGCCTCTGGCGGTAATATCGGACTCATCCGTGATGGCGATCTTGTTGAAATTAATATTCCCTCAAGATCGATCAATGTATTGTTAAGTGATGAAGAGCTGGAATCCCGCCGTCAGAAAGAACTCGAACGGGGCGATAACGCCTTTACGCCCGTTGACCGCGACCGCAAAGTCTCCAAAGCACTCAGGGCCTATGCTTCGATGGTAAGTTCGGCCGATAAAGGTGCAATACGCATAATTTAAATGGCTATTCAATCAAAATAAAATATTTTACGATTTATGGAATCCAAAAAAATCACAGGAGCCAAAGCGCTGATTGAATCTTTACTCAAAGAAGGCGTTGACACCATTTTCGGATATCCCGGAGGTGCCATCATGCCTGTTTTTGATGCTCTATACGATTACCACGAGCAACTCAATCATATACTGACCCGCCACGAACAAGGTGCTGCACATGCTGCTCAGGGTTATGCACGTGTTTCGGGTAAAGTGGGTGTTTGTCTGGTAACGTCCGGTCCCGCTGCAACGAATACCGTTACCGGTATTAGTGATGCTATGCTCGATAGTACACCACTCATTGTTATTTCCGGACAAGTTGGTGCGCCTCTGCTGGGCACCGATGCATTTCAGGAAATTGATGTGGTAGGTATTACCCAACCAATCACCAAGTGGGCTTTCCAAATTCGCCGGGCTGAAGATATTCCCTGGGCAGTTGCCAGAGCATTTTACATCGCCCGCAGTGGACGTCCGGGCCCTGTTGTGCTCGATATCACTAAAAATGCACAGTTTCAGGAGTTCGAATATGAATACATTCCCTGCAGTTATATCCGTAGTTATATTCCTGTGCCACCTGTAAACGATGAGCAAATTGCTGCAGCAGCTGAGTTGATAAATAACGCACAAAGACCCTATGCCCTTGTTGGACAGGGAGTTGTTTTATCGGGTGCCGAAAAGGAACTGAAAGAGTTTCTCGAAAAAGCAGATATTCCTGCTGCGTGGACTTTGCTTGGAGCATCGGCCATGCCAACTGATTTCAGACTGAACAAAGGATTTCTCGGTATGCACGGAAATGTAGCTCCAAACCTGAAAACCAATGAATGCGATGTACTTATCGCTATCGGGATGCGTTTCGACGACAGGGTTACAGGCAATCTGAACAATTACGCCAAACAGGCCAAAGTGGTGCATCTCGACATTGATATTGCCGAAATTGATAAAAATGTAAAGGCCGATGCGCCAGTTTTGGGCTCTGCCAAAGAAACACTACCTGCACTCACCGCCAAAATTCAACCTGCTACCCACACCGAATGGATTGAATCTTTTAAAATTCACGACGAGAGAGAATTTAACAGGGTAATTCAAAGGGAACTTCATCCCGAATCGGGAGAAATGACTATGGGAGAAGTGATTGGCAAAATTTCCGAAGCGACCAACCATAAAGCAGTGATTGTTACCGATGTAGGACAAAATCAGATGATGGCTGCACGATATTCGAAATATACTGAAACCCGCAGTTTAGTTACATCCGGAGGATTGGGAACCATGGGATTTGGCATTCCCGCAGCTATCGGAGCCAAAGTTGGTGCACCCGAACGAACCGTGTGTATGTTCAGTGGTGATGGTGGCTTCCAAATGACCATCCAGGAACTGGGAACAATCATGCAGGAAAAAATCGGAGTCAAAATGATTATCCTGAATAACCACTTTCTTGGAATGGTGCGACAGTGGCAGGAAATGTTTTTCGAAGAAAGATATTCATTCACCGAAATGCAAAATCCTGATTTTGTGGCTATTGCCAAAGCATATGGTATTGATGGTCGCGAAGTACTTGAAAGGGAGAACTTAGACGATGCTATTGCCGATATGCTGAAAGACGACAAGCCCTATCTGCTCGTTGTAAGCGTGGAGAAAAAAGGCATGGTTTATCCTATGGTGCCTGCAGGAGCCAGTGTAACGGAGATTTTACTGGGCGACGAATAATCGACAAACGAACATGAATAATAATGAATATGGAAAATACATTATATACTATTACGGTTTTTTCTGAAAATACAGTTGGTCTTCTGAATCAGATCACTATCATTTTCACCCGTAGAGCACTGAATATCGAAACGCTTTCCGTTTCGCCATCAGCCATCAAAGGTATCCATAAATTTACGATAACCGTTTACACCACCCAAAGTGTTGTGGAAAAAGTTGTAAAACAGATTGAAAAGAGGGTCGATATTTTAAAAACTTACTTCAATACCGACGAAGATCTGGTGCACCAGGAAATTGCTCTGTACAAAATAGCAACACCCAAGCTGCTCGGATTAGGGTCGATCGAAGGCTGGATCAGGGATCATAACACCAAGATTCTGGAAATCAACGAAACATTTGTCGTTTTTCAGAAAACAGGACATTATGCCGAAACACAGGCATTTTTCGATGAACTCAGCAAAACAGTTGGCGTGCTGCAATTTATCCGCTCGGGGCGTGTTGCAATTACCAAATCCAAGGTAGAACGGCTTACCGACATGCTCGAAAATCTGAGAAAATTTGAACAACAATAAAGCACTTCGATGAGTGCATACAATTTGCATCTCAAACTCAACAACAAACTGTATTCTGAAAACATACATAATAATAAATTAATTTTCAAAAAAAATGGCAAACTATTTCAGTTCACTTCCTCATCGCCTGAAAGTACAGGAATTAGGTAAATGTGATTTCATGCAAAGCAGCGAATTTGCTGATGGCGTAAACAAACTTATCGGAAAGAAAATTGTGGTTGTAGGTTGCGGCGCTCAGGGTTTGGCTCAGGGCCTGAATCTGCGCGATAGCGGTCTCGACGTAGCATATGCGCTGCGTAAGGTTGAAATTGACGAGAAACATATTTCTTATCAGAATGTTATTGAAAACAATTTTGAAGTTGATACTATCGAGAACATGGTGCCACAAGGAGACCTCGTTTTGAATCTTACTCCCGATAAATATCACACCCCGGTAGTAAATCACATCATGCCTCTGATGAAAAAAGGTGCTTGCCTGTCGTACTCACACGGCTTTAACATCGTGGAAGAGGGCATGCAAATCCGCCAAGATATTACTGTGATTATGGTGGCTCCGAAATCACCTGCATCAGAAGTTCGTGCAGAGTTCCTGCGTGGATTCGGTGTTCCCACGCTTATTGCAGTGCACCTCGACAATGACCCTAACGGCGACGGACTGGAAATTGCCAAGGCTTATTGTGTTGGCACCGGTGGTCACAAAGCAGGTGTGCTTCATTCATCATTTGTTGCTGAAGTTAAATCCGACCTGATGGGCGAGCAAACTATTCTCTGTGGTTTATTGCAAACTGGCTCTATCCTAAGTTTCAACAAAATGGTTGAAAAAGGAATCGATAAGGGATATGCTTCCAAATTTATTCAATATGGTTGGGAAGTGATTACTGAAGCTTTGAAAATCGGTGGTATTACCAACATGATGGATCGTTTATCGAATCCTGCAAAAATCAGGGCGTACCAGTTGGCTGAAGATATGAAACAAATCATGACTCCCCTGTTTGCCAAACATATGGACGATATTCTTTCGGGTGAGTTTTCGAAAACCATGATGGAAGACTGGGCTAACAACGACAAGAATCTGCTTACCTGGCGCGCTGCAACAGGAGAAACCGATTTTGAAAAAACTCCTGCGGGTGATGTTGAAATTTCAGAACAGGAATATTTCGATCACGGTACTCTGTTGGTTGCTTTTGTAAAAGCAGGTGTTGAACTGGCATTTGAAATGATGACAGCCTCGGGCATGAAACCCGAATCAGCTTATTATGAGTCTCTGCATGAAACACCGCTCATTGCTAACACTATTGCCCGCAAAAAGCTGTATGAAATGAACCGGGTGATTTCCGATACTGCCGAATATGGATGTTATTTGTTCGATCATGCCTGCAAACCGCTTTTGGCTGATTTCATGTCGAAAGTAGATACTGATATCATTGGCAAAGATTACAATACCGGCAAAAGCAACCATGTTGACAACTTCGAACTGGTTCAGGTAAATGCTGCTATCAGCAATCACTCAGTTGAATTGTGTGGAGCCGAACTTCGTGCTGCCATGACTGCCATGAAGAAAATTATTGAATAAAAATGTCATCGTGTTTCTGCAGGAAACATCAGGTGTAAATAGAAAGGGTGAAAGCTATGTCTTTCACCCTTTCTATTTTAACTCCACATTTATGATG
>CAYGJI010000090.1:0-9887 GCA_964350125.1 uncultured Paludibacter sp.
CCAGGACCCCATCCTTAAAAGGGATGTGCTCTACCTGCTGAGCTACTGAATCATCCTATTTAGCACTTTTCTCTGGTGAGTGATTCAGCTGGGGCTCGAACCCAGGACCCCATCCTTAAAAGGGATGTGCTCTACCTGCTGAGCTACTGAATCATCAATTTTTAAAAAAGCGAGTGCAAAGGTAGATTATTTTTTGTTACCTGCAAAATCAATCCATTAAAAATCGCTTTTTGTTTCAGTTGTTATTCTCCTGCTTTGTATTATCTTTGCAACAATTTCATTGATTCACACCTTGGATATTGTTGCTTACATAATTGTTTCACTCATATTTTCGGCCTTCTTTTCGGGTATGGAAATCGCATTTATCACCTCCAACAAACTGCGTTTCAAACTCGAAAAGAAACAACACAATCTTACTTCGGCTATACTCGGAACATTTTACAAACATCCCCGGCAGTTCATCAGCACCATGCTTGTGGGGAATAATATTGCACTGATTATTTACGGACTACTGATGGCGCAACTGCTTGGTCCGGTGTTCGAGTTTGCTGACAATGCTTTTATATCCACCATGTTGCAAATCATTGTGGCAACACTCATTGTGCTTTTCACCGGCGAATTTCTGCCCAGGACTTTTTTTCGCATCAACCCCAACCTCTGGCTCCGTGTTTTTGCGTTTTTACTCCTGTTTTTTTACACCCTACTCTACCCTATCGCCTGGCTTAGCACCTGGCTTTCGCGGGTCATACTGAATTTATTCAAACCCAATTCAGGTATCGCACCCAACAGCAATCTATTTTCGCGGGTCGATCTCAATTATCTGATACGTGAAAGTTTTGACGACAACAACGAACAAACTGAAATTGAGAACGAAGTGCGCTTTTTACAGAATGCACTCGATTTTAGCAAAATCAGGCTACGCGACTGCTCTGTACCCAGAACCGAAATCATTGCTGTGGATATTGACAATACCACGGTGGACGTACTGAAGCAGACTTTCATCGAAACCGGCTATTCGAAACTGCCTGTTTACAAAGAGAATATTGACAACATGATCGGATATATCCATGCTTCCGAAATGTTCGATCAACTTAAAAACTGGAAAAAAAACATCCGCCAGATACCCATTGTACCCGAAAACATGTCGGCTCACAAGCTGATGAAATTGTTTATGCAGCAGCGAAAAAGCATCGCTGTGGTGGTCGACGAGCATGGCGGTACCGATGGAATTGTGACCCTCGAAGACATTATCGAGGAGATATTCGGAGAGATTGAAGATGAGCATGATACCCGCGAATATGTGGTTCGTAAACTGACCGACAATGAGTTTCTGCTTTCCGGAAGAATGGAAGTGCATCTGGCTAACGAAAGGCTCGGTCTTAACCTCCCCGAATCGGATGATTATGAAACCATTGCGGGTTTAATCCTACATCATCACCGGCATTTTCCGACGCTGAATGAAGTGATTAAAATACACAACATTTCCTTTCAGTGCATTAAGGCAACCAGCAACAGAATCGAATTAGTCAGATTAATTTTGGGCAGTTGAAATAAATTTTGTATATTCGTGCCCTCAAAAAATACAATGTTAAAACAACCAATTTAATAGAAACTTTAATAACAAAATGGCAACATTACAAAAGATCAGAAGCAAAGGAGTGTTACTACTCGTAGTCGTGGGAGTTGCTTTACTTTCCTTTATCATCGGCGATTTCCTGACCAACAGTTCCTCTGTAAGAAACAAAAGCCGTGAAACTGTGGCCGAAATCAACGGAGAAAAAATTAACATTGCCGCTTTTCAGCAGCTGCTCGATCAGATTACTGTTTTTCAGAAATATGAGTCTCGTCAGGAGAATGTAGATGAGCAAACCATGCAGCAAATGCGCGCTTATGTGTGGGATCAGCTTATCAGAGAGAAGTTGCTCCTTGAAGAAGCTGAAAAAATGGGACTAACCGTAACACCCGACGAACTTTCAGAACGACTGATTGGTGACGATATCCATCCGCTTATCCAGCAACGTCAGTTTTTTGCCGATGAAACAGGCCGCTTCAATCGTTCTATGTTGCTGCAATTTCTTAATTTCAAAGATGAAGAAGCCACTGACAATCAGATGGCTCAATCGCTCGAAGAATACAAAATGCTCTGGATTTTCCTCGAAAAAACAGTGAAATTTGCACTGCTGCAGGAAAAGTACAACAGCCTTATTTCCAACGCTCTCGTGAGCAATTCGGTCGAAGCCAAACTGAATTTCGACCTCAACAGTACTTCTGTGAATGTCAATTATGTGGTTCAACCCTATTTCAGCATTCCCGATGCCGATGTGGTTGTAACCGACAAAGAAATTAAAGACCGTTACAATGCGCGCCTTCGCATGTATCGTCAGGACCCGACTGTTTCTTTGAAATTGGTTACTTTCAGAATACAACCGAGCGAAGAAGATTACAAGGAGGCCGAACAATTCATCAACAACCTGCGCGACGAATTCAAAAACACCGATGACGTGAGTGAATTGGTGAACCGCAATTCCGACATTCCATACAACGGTCGCAACTATACCCGCAACACCATACCCTTTGCTTACCGCGAATTTGCTTTCACCGGTAAAGTGGGTGATGTGAGCGACCCTATGTTTATCAACAATGCCTATACCATGGGCCGCATCATGGAAACGGGCATCAACCTGCCCGACTCGGTTCGCCTGCGCCATATCTTCTTAGTTACTGCCGATGAGCCCAAACTCGACAGCATCATGGGTGCAATCCGTGGTGGTGCCAACTTTGGCGAACTGGCTAAAAAATATTCAGCCGTGAAACAAACTGCTGACAACAATGGTGAAATTGGCTGGATTATGGATGGCGATCCTTCGCTCGACAAAGAAATCATGCAAAATGCCCTGACCAGAAAGCCTGATGAGATTTTCACTTTCAAAAATGCACAGGGAACCCAGATTGTACAGATCATGGAACAAACACCTGCGCGCCAGAAAGTTAAATTTGCTATCCTCGAACGTTCGGTGATTGCCAGTTCCAAAACCGAAGGCAAAATTTTCAACGATGCCAAACGTTTTGCTGCCGGGCTTAAAGCTGAAATGTTCGACAGCATTGCCAACAAAAACAACTACCCGATACGTGTGGCCAATGATGTATTGCAATCGAACCCCAATGTACTCGATATCCCGCAATCGCGTCAAATCATCCGCTGGGCTTTCGAAAGCGGTAAAGGAAAAGTATCGGATGTATTCGAATGCGAAAAACAATTCGTGGTTGCTACCGTAACCGATTTGAACAAATCCAAATACCGCTCACTCAATGCAGTGGCTGATCAAATTAAAAATGAACTTATCAACGACAAAAAAGCTGAAAAAATAATAGCCGGACTGAAAGATAAAGTGGGTAACGACACCTCATTAGTAACACTGGCAAACAGTATCAGTCAGGAAGTGAAACAGGCTCATGGCGTTACTTTCGGTGCTTTCCAGTTTGGAATGGCCGGCTTCGAACCTGCGGTTATCGGAAGAGCTGTAAGTCTGAAACAAAATCAGATATCGGCTCCTGTGAAGGGCAACGCCGGGGTGTATGTGCTGGCTGCAACTTCTGTTACCAAAACTCCGGGCGAATTCAATGCTGCAGCCGAAAAGCAGTCGCTGCGTTCGCGCTTCAATGTCTCAGCACCCAATGCTATCCTAATGGATTTGCGTGATAAAGCGGATATTACGGATAACCGGCTGAATTTTTATTGAAACAGATATAACTATTGCACAAAACAGCTCTTTTAGGAAAAACTCCCGACGAACTCAAAGCACTTGCTGTTGAGGAGGGCATGCCTGCTTTCACCGGAAATCAGATAGCCGAATGGATTTATAAAGCTAAGATACAAACCATCAGTGAGATGAGTAATATCTCGCTAAAAAACAGGGCTCTCCTCGAAGAAAAATATGAGATAGGCAAATACGCTCCCGGGATGAGGCAGGCCTCCATCGATGGAACAGTGAAGTACCTCTTCAAAACCATCGCTGGCCACTTTATCGAAAGTGTATTTATCCCTGAAGACGACCGTGCTACGCTCTGCATCTCGTCGCAGGTGGGCTGCAAAATGAACTGCCTCTTCTGCATGACCGGCAAGCAGGGCTTTGCGGCGAACCTCACTGCCGGCGAAATTCTGAATCAGTTCTTTTCCATCCCCGAGTCGGACCAGCTCACCAACATTGTGTTTATGGGCATGGGCGAACCACTCGACAACCTGAAGGAGGTGTTGCGAACGCTCGAAATCATGACTGCTTCGTACGGACCGGCATGGAGCCCTAAACGCATCACAGTATCCACCATCGGTCTATTGTCGGGTCTGAAAGTATTCCTGAATGAGTCGGAGTGCCATTTAGCTGTAAGTATGCACAGTCCCTTTGCCGAAGAAAGACTAAAGCTGATGCCCGTTCAGAAACCCTGCCCTATCGACAAAGTGCTCGAAGAGGTTAAGAAGCACGATTTCAGCAGGCAGCGGCGTGTTTCGTTCGAGTATATCATGTTCGACGGGCTCAACGATACCATGCGCCACGCCGTGGAAATGGTGAAATTGTTGCGTGGCGTCGACTGCCGGGTGAATCTCATTCGCTTCCATGCCATTCCCGGGGTTGATCTAAAAACCTCACCTGAACAGAAAATGATTGATTTCCGCGATTATCTGACCAACAAGGGGGTGTTGACTACCATCCGCAAATCGCGGGGAGAGGATATTTTTGCGGCATGCGGCATGCTTAGTTCCTCGAAACGCTCTTAACGCCCTTTACCGTTTTAATTTTCTTTACAATTTTGTCGAGCTCCTGATTATCGCTCACCATGATAGTAAGGTTGCCCTGAAACAGTCCGGCCTGAGAATCGATGGAAATGGAGCGCAACGTCGCATTTTTCTCCTTCGAAATGAGTGAAGTGATGTTGGATACAATGCCAATATCGTCGTGCCCCACAATATGCAGGGTGATGGGATATTTGGAACCAACCGATTTTCCCGACCATTTCGCCTTGACAATGCGATACCCGAAGCGCGATATCATCTGCGGAGCGTTGGGGCAGTCGGTGCGGTGAATTTTAATGCCTCCGCCCACCGAAACAAAGCCAAACACTTCATCGCCATAAATCGGATTACAACATTTAGAAAGTTTAAATTCAACGTTTTTCAGGTCTTCGCCAATTACCAGCACATCTTCTTTGCCCGTAGTGTCGGGAGCAGGTGCTTCCTTGCTAAAAGTCTCGGCACTGCGTGTTTCCACCTGATCGCCAAAATTCTCGCGCCGTTCTATTTCGAGGTAAAGTTCGCGCACTTCCAGGATATCCAGTTTTTCCGAAGCAATTTCCTGATAGAAATCACTTACCGTTTTATAGCCCTTCTTTTTAGCTAACTTCGAGATACGACCTTCATCCAGCTCTATCTTCCAGTTTTTAAAGCGGCGCGAAAGTATTTCCCTGCCAAGTTCGGCATCCTTAAACTCAATTTCCTTGAGCGACTGCCTGATTTTGTTCCGCGCTTTTGTGGTTGTAACAATCTTGAGCCAGGCTGTAGTTGGCTTTTGGTTGGGCGAGGTAAGCACTTCCACCTGGTCGCCGTTGTTAAGCACGTATTTAATAGGCAGATTGCGGCCATTCACCTTCACTCCCACGCAGCGCGAACCCAAACCCGAATGAATTGAAAAAGCAAAATCGAGGGCAGTAGCCCCTTTGGGCAGTTTGTGCAAATCGCCGTTGGGGGTAAACACAAATACCTCTTCATTATAAAGATTGAGTTTAAACTCATCCATGAAATCCACTGCATTGAGTTCGGGATTCTCCAGAATTTCGCGGATATTTTGCAGCCACTCGTCCATGCCCGTATCGCCCCTGATGCCTTTGTATTTCCAATGTGCAGCCAGTCCCTTTTCGGCAATCTCATCCATGCGCCGCGTTCTTATCTGTACTTCTACCCATTTGCCCTGCAAACCCATCACTGTGGTATGCAAACTCTCATAACCATTGCTCTTAGGGATGGTAAGCCAGTCGCGCAAACGCTTGGGGTTTGGCTGGTACATATCAGCCACCACCGAATAAGCCTGCCAGCACACCGCTTTTTCCTTTTCAAAAGGCACATCGATAATGATGCGGATGGCAAACAAGTCGTAGATATTTTCAAAAGTAGTATTTTGCTTTTTAATTTTGGAGTAGATAGAATGGATGGACTTGGTGCGCCCCCTGATGGTAAAGGGAAAGCCCATCGTTTGCAGTTTCTGCTCCAGCGGCTCAATAAACTCACCGATATACTTGTCGCGCGAACGTTTGGTTTCGTTCAGTTTGCGTGCAACCTCCGAGTATATGGCGCGGTTGGTATATTTGAGCGATAAATCTTCGAGTTCTGTTTTAATATTATACAAACCCATGCGGTGCGCCAGAGGAGCATACAAAAACGAACACTCGCGGGCAGTGCGGGTGGCCACCTCTTCCGGATATTCCGACAAAGTACGCATGCGGTTCAGCTGGTCAGCAATCATAATCAGGATAACACGCACATCTTCGGCCAGCGACAGCAACAGACTTCTGAAATTATCGCTTTCCATAGAAGAAGCGCCCTTTTCGTATAATTCCCGTACACGAAGCAGTCCGGTCGTTACCGCCTGAACAGGTGTTTTAAACAACTGTTCAAGTTGCAGGGTCTGTATTTGACCTGAAGAAATCGGGTCGTACAATAAATAACTAAGTACAGCCGTTTTACTTAAGCCAATCTCATCGAGCAGAATAGCAACAACTGCCAGTTTATGACGAAGATTAAAATCGGGCTGTTTTCCGCTCAATTTGCCTGAAGTGTAATACAAAGTGAGCAGCTCCTTCAGTTTTTTGCGTTCATCGAAACTGAATAAAGCAGGATGAGTGCGAAGAATGCCTGAATATAATTGGGAAATATGGTTATCTTGCGGTGTGGGCATGGCTATCGGGTAATGACTGGTGCAAAGATACAATCATTTTTCAAAAATGAAACCGGCAAGAATTGCCTGAATGAAGCAACAGAAAGAAAATACAAAAAAACATGGTTGATTATTGGGAAGATTGAATTTTCTTTATAAATTTGCAGGCTGAAAGAAAGCGTTGAAAGAAAGAACGTTAAAAATAAAATCAATACAATATCCGAATAAATGAAAACGACTATCAAAGTACTACTTTTCGTTGCCATAGCAGTTCTGGCATACTTTTGTGTGATGAGCATCATGACTCCCATCAGGTTCGAAAAAGAAAGGGCTATCCGCGAAGTAGCAGTAATTCAGTCACTTATAGACTTACGAACAGCCCAGATTGAACACAGAGACCAGAAAGGTTACTACACCGTCGCCCTTGACTCGCTCATCGATTTCTTAAAAACAGGCAAGAAAAAGATGGTATTGAAAGAAGGCACCCTGACCGATGCCCAGCTCGAAGCCGGACTTACAGAGATCGAAGCTGTTGCCATCATACGTAAGGGTAATCAGAAGGAAATTGAAGACAATGGTCTTGTAGGTTTTCGTCGCGACACCACTTCGGTAAATCTGTTAAAAGCCCTTTACGGTGAAAAATACAGCCCGCAAACCATCGATAAACTGAAGTACATCCCTTACAGTGATAATGTGCTTTTCGAAGTTGAGCTCAACAACAATTATCTGAGTGCAAACAGCATATGGATTCCTTTGTGCGAAATCAGAGCACCATTCAGGGCATTTCTATTCGATGTGAACCGTCAGGAAGCGCTCAACCTGATTGATCTTCAGAAAAAAATGGAAAAATACCCCGGTATCAAGGTAGGTTCAGTGATTGAACCCAACAATTTCGCCGGCAATTGGGAATAATCATTGTTGCAGGGCTATGGCTATAACCCCGGGCAAAAACCCGTATAGTTTGTCCATCCGGATTTTTTCGGATGGATTTTCTTTGTTTGTGCACGACGAAAATAAAGCATTGCTCTCTGTTAAGCATCTGCAAACCCGGGAAACAGAAGCTGAGGCCCGATTTGCTGAACTGCTCACACAGCGTGAGCTGAAAGGCACTTTCAACCAAACCCGGGTTATCATCGAAACGGGACTATACACCCTTATCCCCGACCATTTCAGCAACGACAGTCGTAGCATGCTTGCACTGCAGCACCCATACCTTTCCGATGATTACCCTGTAATTGAAAACCAGATCGACGGCCATGGTATGACTGTGGTATTTGCAACGGAACCTGGGCTGTTGAAAGCCTTGCGTATGGCTTTTCCTGAAATTATACCACAATTACATCTCAATACTTTCCTGCGAACCACGCCCGAAAGCGCCAGAGTTATACTGTGGGTTCGTGGCGGAGAAATCGACTTATTGCTGTATGATCAGGATCAATGGATGCTGATGAACAGCTTCAACATCACTTCAACCGAAGATATCATATATTATACAATGAACCTGTTTCGTGAATTCGGGCTTAACCGCAATGAGTTTGCGCTGTGGGCATTCATCCCCGAAAATGCAGCACAGGGTTTTGTCAGTTACACTGATTTGAGCGCTGGTTTGAAACCATTCTTCGGCAACATCAACAACAAACTACAAACTACGTGGTATGAGGATTATCAGTGGTAAATTTAAAGGCAGACGGATCGAAGTACCAGGTAAAATCACTGCCCGTCCGACCACCGATTTTGCCAAAGAAGGACTTTTCAATCTGCTTAATAACCGCATCGATTTCGAAGGACTCGAAGTGCTGGATCTTTTTGCAGGTACGGGCAGTATTGGTATCGAATTCGTTTCACGCGGGGCAACGTCTGTCGTAAGTGTAGAGATCGACAAGAAGCACTGCAGCAACATTCGGCAGGTATGCAGCATCCTCGGCGTCAATAATCTGATGTTGATGCAAACCGATGTGTTTCGCTTTATTACTTCGGCAAAGTATAGCTACAACCTTATTTTTGCCGACCCGCCCTATGAACTGACCAATCTCCGGGACATTCCCGACATGATTTTAGCTGCGGGTCTGCTGAAAGACGAAGGCCTGCTCGTACTCGAACACTCCTCTAAAAACGACTTCAGCCAACATCTCCGCTTTTCCTCACACCGGAATTACGGCAATGTGCATTTCAGTTTCTTTGAATAAACAGTATGCTGATACCGGGCATGCCTGTGACACATAAAAAAAAGGAAACGGCAAATGCACCCTGGTAACTACTTGTAAAACCATGTTAATCCTGCAATAAAATGGTATAAATTACCGGGGCTTTATCGGTGTTTTCAATTCAAAACCATTCGAATTAGAACCAAACATATTTTCGAATTTGGCATCTGACTGAACCGCGAATGATATTTTAGCTGAATTGGATGGTTTTAAAGCAATATACCGGAAAGGAAAAACGAGCGCTGAGTGTGTGCCCGACATCTTAAATATGCCCTTATCATATTGAGTTCCCGATACGAAAATGGTATCCATGGCAGCCTGATCGGGCAAAATAATTTTGGCAACACTATCGGGTTCAGTGTGCATGCGAAACGAAAGCAGGTTGTTAGCATAGCCTTCGAAATACAACACAAACGAAACAGTATCACCTACCACAATGCTATCCATCAGATATACATCGGGTTTATCAGTATAATAGCGATTAAGAGTATCGGTATGATTTTTAACCGGATTCACCAGAAAGAATATATCGGGGGTATAATTGGCCCCACCTTCGAGATCGCAGGACGAAAATGCCACAGTCATGAATGATAGCAGGGCAATCAAGTATGTCTTCATAAGTCTGGTAATAGAATTGTGTTTTAAAAAAAGCCGGCTCTGGTAGACAAAAATCATGCCTGCCTTAAGCCGTTCTGTTTGTAATTGTGTCGGGGTGACAAGATTTAAACATAACTATTTTCACTCTTTAAAGCGTTGTATT
>CAYGJI010000091.1:0-9379 GCA_964350125.1 uncultured Paludibacter sp.
GTTTTTTTAGTTTGTATTATGAATTGGAATTTATTACAAACTTGAAAGCAAAATATTGGAGTTTTTACTACAAACAACAAAAAACACGTTCGATCAACATGTTTTTTACAAAATGCCGATCAAACGTGTTAAAAAATAAAAAGATAGTAATTTCTAAAAAAAATTACCTTGTTGGTTTTGCAGGAGTTGCGGTTGGCTTTACTACTTTTACAGCAAATGGGAACTTAACACTCCTGCTGAAATCCTGTACAGCTTTCAACCATTCCTGCTGAGTAGGAAATTTCCACTGACTCCAGCCACCTCCGAAATAGTAGGTGAAGTCTTTACCAACAACATAATCGGTAAGCAAAAGTGCATGAAGATTTTCAACTTTATAGGCTGTTTCTTTGGCTGGCAATAATACCCCTACAAAGTTTTTACCCATATCCAGGCCGGCATCCGAAACCGCATTTTCGCCATAAACAATCATTCCTGAACCCTTCTGGAGACTGCCTTTTCCATCATGCAGAAAAATACCTGTTGCCAGTTGCATCGGCTGAGCCGGGCCGGTAAATCTTACAACAGCTTTGTTTAGTACTCCATTGTAGTCGGTTGAAATAGTGATTTGCTGTTTGTAAACTTTTCCTTTTACCTTTACTGAATCGTAAGTTAAACGGAAAACAGAACGCAACGGGCCATTTTCAATTATCTCGTATTTATTATAGTTTTTTCCTATCCACAAAGTGCTGTCGGTGTAAGGTGCAATGCCACCTGCTCCGAGCGACTTACCAACTTTGTAACAATCCAATCCCTGACCGTGATCCACGTGGTACGATTTGCCATATTTCAAATCGCCACGATAAAAACTATCAATTACCAGCTCTTCAGTTCTTTTAAGCCATAGATCAACACCATTCGACGGATTATCTTTGGCTAATGCCGGACCGTACATGCGGTATGCCGCAAGGTTGTTCTCCCATGCAAAATCGTCTTTCCGTTCAGGAACAAAGCGTGCGAATGTTTTCGCCACTACAGGCGAAGGTTTACCCGTTCTGAGGGTGTACACGGCTTTGGTTCCTGATTTTACAGTTGCGGGAAAGATTAATGATTGCACTGTTTTTGTGCCGTTATAAATCAGCTGATATGGTACTTCTTCATTCTCAGCATTGAACAAGGTGAACCTGTTTGGAGTCAATGCGCCAATGACTGATGCTTTAACTTCAACAATTTCGCCGACCCTGTCGTACGGCATCTGATTAGTTACCTCAATGTTTATCTGCGCAAAAAGCGTCGTAGCAGATAATAATAGAAAACTGATAAAAATGTTTCTTCTCATTTGTTCTCTTGTTTTATAAAACCTGTTTGATATGAAAACCCTACAGGTTTGAAGGTTGATGTTTTTTTGTTAATTATTTCGGTTGTTTTCCAATATAGGCCAAAATACCTCCATCGACATAGAGGATATGTCCATTGACGAAATCGGAAGCCGATGATGACAAGAATATTGCCGGACCTTCCAAATCCCCGGGTGTCCCCCAACGTGCTGCCGGCGTTCTTCCTATGATGAAATTGTTGAACGGGTGTCCTTCTTCACGTAATGGTGCTGTCTGTGGAGTGGCTATATAACCCGGACCAATACCATTAACCTGAATGTTGAATTCAGCCCATTCGCAGGCAAGATTTTTGGTCAGCATTTTCAAACCTCCCTTGGCCGACGCATAGGCTGATACTGTTTCACGACCCAACTCACTCATCATCGAGCAGATATTGATGATTTTACCTCCGCCTTTTTCAATCATGCCTGGTGCCACTGCTTTCGATACAATAAAGGGACCGTTCAGATCGATGTCGATAACCTGACGGAAATCCTTAGCCGACATCTCGATGGCAGGAATACGTTTGATAATACCGGCATTGTTAATCAGAATGTCGATTACACCAACCTCTTCCTTCACTTTGGCAACGAGTGCATATACCGCATCTTCATCAGTCACATCACATACATAGCCATATACATGGATACCATCTGCCTTATAAGATGCAATACCTTTATCAACCATCTCCTGATTGATGTCGTTGAAAACAATGGTTGCACCGGCTTTGGCCAGTGCGCTGGCCAGGGCATAACCAATACCGTAAGAAGCCCCTGTTACCAGGGCAATTTTTCCGCTTAAATCAAATTGTTTCATTGGTTTTTTTGAAAATTAGATTTGTTTTGTCTCTTCAAAAATGGTATTTATCGTAATTCTACATGTTTCCGGAAATCCTGATCACTGTAGTCGAGGTTTTCACCGGCCATGCCCCAGATAAATGTGTAATTGCTGGTGGCTGCTGCCGAATGAATCGACCACTCAGGCGATATAACCGCTTGATCGCCTTGCATCCAAATGTGACGGGTTTCGGTGGGTTCGCCCATAAAGTGACAAACAACTTCGCCTTCAGGAACTTCAAAATAGAAATAAGCTTCCATGCGGCGGCTGTGCGTGTGTGCTGGCATGGTGTTCCATACACTTCCGGTTTTCAGTTCGGTCATTCCCATTTGCAACTGACAGGTTTCCACAACCTCACGAACCATCATTCTGTTGATGTTGCGATGGTTGGCAGTTTCAGGTGAACCCAATTCCATCACGATAGCATCGGCCCTGGTAATTTTACGATCAGAGAAGGTGCGATGTGCAGATGCCGAACAAAAATAGAATTTTGCCGGATTATTTGCATCGTCGCTCATAAAAACAACTTTGCGGTTGCCTGCTCCCAGATACAACGATTCTTTATATGCCAGCGCAAACTCTTCACCATCAACAATCACTTTTCCTGCTCCACCAACATTGAAAGTACCCAACTCACGACGGGAAAGAAAAAACTCGGATTTAAGTGGGTCAATCGACTCGAGTTCAAGCGATTCAGCTACAGGCATGGCTCCACCTACCACCAAACGATCGTACATCGAGTAAACCATATTCACTTCATCGGCCGCAAAAAGTTTTTCGATTAAATGCTCTTTCCTCAACCGGGCTGTGTCGTAATGTTTCGCATCTTCAGGATGTGAAGCATAACGTAATTCGTAATTTGTCTTCATTTTGTGAATATTATATGAATATATATTTAATTTTTATGATAATAATGATGATCTTATGTTTCTTCAAAGAATTACGGCAAAGATAGCAAATTTTCCTTTAAAATTGGTCGACCAATTGAAAATTATAAAAATTTCACAAAATTATTTCCTTAATAAATTTTATAAAATGTGAATTTAAATTTCGTTTGACATTTAAATTTCCTGTAGTACCTGAGCAACAACTCATTCCGGTTAAATCACCTGCAACATCTATCGCAAAAAAGTGGCATAGCACCGATTTTTTTTTGTGGAAACACATCATCCATCGCTTCATTTTAGAAGCTTGGACATGATTTTTTTCAGCCCGATAGAGCTGGATTAATTGTTTGGGTAATATGGCGAAAATAATATAAATTTGCAGCATGATAGAACAATATCTGGCCAGACAGATTCTGACTGCCTTTCCACACACTCCTACAGAACAACAAGAAGTACTGATACAAACAGTTTCGCAATTTTTTTATGCACCTGTTGATGAAAAGATATTTGTGTTGAAGGGTTACGCCGGTACCGGTAAAACTTCGGTGGTGGCGGCTATAGTAAGGGCTTTGAATATTCTGAAGCAAAAAACTGTATTGCTTGCGCCCACAGGTCGTGCTGCTAAGGTGCTAAGTGCTTATGCTGGTTTTCCGGCTTTTACTATACACAAGAAGATATACCGACAGCAGGCTATAGGTGTCGAAAAGTTCTCGTTGGCTGATAATCTGATGAATGATACCCTTTTTATCGTTGATGAAGCTTCGATGATTTCAAATACCGGCGGTGATTCAGAATTTGGTTCGGGTTTTCTGCTCGATGACCTGATAAGGTTTGTTTACAACGATCGAAATTGTTTCCTAATGTTGCTGGGAGATATCGCGCAGCTTCCACCTGTTATGCAGGATGACAGTCCCGCACTCGACTGGCTCAAACTCGAAAGTTTCGGATTGCAGGTTACAGAGTTTCAGTTAACACAGGTGGTTCGGCAAGCTTTGCAAAGTGGCATTCTGTACAATGCAACTTTATTGCGGAAAGCGCTGGAGGATAAGCTTACAACACATTTGCCAAAACTTCATCTGTCTGGCTTTACCGATATTAAATCCCTGAGCGGAATGGAGCTTACCGATGAGGTTAGTCGCTCATACGCCGGAGTGGGTGTAGAGGATACCATCATCATTACCCGCTCGAACAAAATGGCAAATATTTATAATAAAGGTATCAGGGCCGGTGTCATGATGTTGGAAGATGAAATTGTGAATGGCGACCTGCTCATAGTTACACGAAATAATTACTTTTGGAATAAACCTTATCCCGAAATTGATTTTGTAGCCAACGGAGATATTTTGAAGGTCAGAAGGGTGGGCAAACATTCAGATATGTATGGGTTCAGATTTGTTGACCTAACCCTCGAATCGATCGATTTTAGATGGGAGATGGATGCCCGGGTATGGATTGATAGCTTTTACAGCGAATCGCCTGTACAGCAAAACGTACTTAGCAGGAAACTATTCGATGCAGTTGCCGAAGATTATGCCGATATTCCCAACAAACGCGAAAGGCTAAAGCTAATGTTCGAAAATCCGTATCTCAATGCACTACAACTCAGGTTTGCTTATGCAGTTACCTGTCACAAGGCTCAGGGCGGACAATGGAAAAAGGTTTTTGTAGATATGAATATGAGACCCGATGCAGATGTTGACAAGAATTACTACCGATGGTTATATACCGCAATAACCCGGGCAAGTGATCAGGTTTTTCTGGTTAATTATCCCGAAAAAATGCTGAAAGGCAATAAGAAGTAAATTCAGACAATAATTCTTGTACGATTTTTTTTTATCTTTGTGACGATTAAATTTTCTTTTGATGAAAAACCGGATTCTGATTTCACTGACCTTGCTTCTGACTTTCTGCGGAAGTGTTTCCATGCAGTCGCAACTGATGAACAACACCTATTTTTTTGAGAATATTCCGGGAAGACATTTATATAATCCTGCTTTCCAGCCAATTAATACTTTTTATATTGGTTTTCCGCTGCTTCACAACAATCAATTCAGTTTTATTTCGGGCTTACCTACACTCCGGGAATCAGGTTTTGCACCCTGGCAAAGATTGATTCTCGACAGAGATAAGAGTCAGATAATAACAGCTTTACCGAATCTTAGTCAATTCAACTCGTCTGCTTCAGTTGGCCTTTTCGATCTGGGGTTCAGATACAATGCCAATTACTGGACTTTCACGCTCACACATAAACTCAATGTGGAGGGTGTGCTGCCATCCGGACTTTTTACAACCTTGCTGAACGGTCACGATTTCAGTGACGGCTCGCATCTGTATTTGGCCGATTCTTATCTTAACAGTCAGCAATATACCGAAGGAGCGCTTGGCTATTCCCGCGCCGTTTCCGACCGTTTTTCCTTTGGTGCCAAATTAAAATTGCTGTACGGACATCATCAGGCTTCAATGAGCACTTCCGAAAGCAGTATTATTATTGCCAACGCAGCAGGAGTGAATGCAATGGCAGGCATCAGAATTGACAAAACGGCTCCTTTTCAATTCGACGACCGCCTCGGTATTTCAAAGCCTGCCTCCTTGTTCGATTATCTGAAGCCTTCTGGTGCCGGTGCTGCGATTGATTTAGGTATCGACTGGAAACCCCTGAAACCTGTTTCATTTTCACTGGCTGTTACCAATTTGGGAATGATGTACTGGATGGGCGGACAAAGAGCTGATTATCAGCTAAACTATCAGTTCGATGAAACCAAAACCAATGAGTGGCTTGCCAATCATCCCGGTTTTACAGAAGTGCCTGCTGATAGCATCCTGAATGAGTTTCGAAATAATCTTAGTGTGAACAGAACTGCTGTGCCCGGCTTCCGTCGTTTATTAACTCCAACACTCAATGCTTCACTCGAATTGGATATCATCAGACAATGGCTGAGTGTGGGTGTGCTCTCGAGAACAAGTTACAGCAACCGTCGCATTTACGAGGACCTGACTGCTGCCGTTAATTTCAGACCGGCCAACTGGATGAATGTTTCGCTTAGTTATTCAGTTTTTGAAGGAAATATGAGTAACCTGGGTTTGGGTGCCAGTGCCCGACTCGGTAGTGTGAATCTGTTTTTATCTGCCGATTATGTACCTGTCAGATACAATATAATCCGTGTAAACGAATATCTTCCATCACTTCCCGATATTCCATTTCCTGTAGGATTTGATACCGATCGCTTTTCGCTGAGTGCCGGAATCAGTCTTGTTTTCGGAAGTCGCAAAGATTCCGATCAAGATGGTTATAGCGATCGTTTCGACCGTTGTCCCTATACTCCTGCTGGTGTTGTTGTCGATCGCCATGGTTGTCCACTCGATTCCGACAACGATGGGGTTCCGGATTATCTCGATAATTGCCCGCATACTCCCCAAAGTGCAATTGGCTTCGTAAGCCGGGATGGTTGCATGCTCGATACCGATGGCGATGGGATACCCGATTATCTTGATCGTTGCCCCGATTCACCTGTAGGTGCTTACGGACATGTTGATATGCACGGTTGCCCGGTAGATGCCGATGTTGATAGTGTGCTCGATTACAGGGATGAATGTCCGGGTACTCCCGATGGTATTGAAGTTGATGAAAAAGGCTGTCCGATTGATACCGATGGCGATGGTGTTCCCGATTATCTTGATCTTTGTCCCAATACGCCTCTCGAAGCTCGAGGTTATAACGATGTGAATGGCTGTTTGCTTGATGCTGATGATGATGGTGTTCCCGATTTCCTTGATTTATGTCCGAATACGCCCATTGAAGCTCGTGGTTTTGTGGATATAAACGGTTGCTTGATTGATGTAGACGATGATGCTGTTCCCGATTATCGCGACGAATGCCTGAACACACCCTTCGCTGCCCGTGGTTTGGTTAATGCCCGGGGATGTCCGAGAGATTCGGATGGCGATGGTGTTCCTGATTATCTCGATGATTGTCCGAATGTGCCCGGCTTGACAGAAGGCAGAGGTTGTCCTGAAGTGAAAGCTGAGGTTAAATCACTGTTGTTCAGAGCAATTCAGGGTATTCGTTTCGAACGCGACTCAATCAGGATGCAGGACCCTTCCTACGAAATTCTGGATGAAATTGCTGTAATGATGAAAGAAAATCCGATTTATCAGTTAGAAATTCACGGTCATACCGACAACCAGGCACGCCGACAACTTCTTGACAGAAAGGGAATTAAACCGAATATCACCGAAGGCATGAGTCAGGCCCGTCAGGATGCAGCAATTAAACAGCAAATCTCGGAAGAATATGCTAAGCTTGTGCGTAATTATCTGTATATAAGAGGAGTAGAATATAACAGAATGCATGTCAAAGGTATGTCGGATTCAAAACCCATAGCCGGAAATAATACCGAAGCCGGCCGAATCAGAAATTCACGAATCGAGATGTTTGTGGTATTCCAGGAAGTGAGCAAAGAGTAAAAATTTACTCTTTGCTGTTCCAATCGGGCGTTTCAAATCCATGAAGGTGTTTCACAAAGAAATCTCTTCTGCGTCGTTCCCCGTAATTTCCACCCATCGAATGTCCTAATCCCGGCATCACCAGAAGTTCAAAATCTTTATTGGCCTTTATCAGCGCATCAGCCATTTGCATGGTGGAAGCCGGATCTACATTGCGGTCGAGTTCTCCTACTATCAGCATCAGTCTGCCCTGCAATAAATGAGCATTCACCACATTGGAACTTTCTTCGTAATGTTTGCCCACAGGATATCCCATCCATTGTTCGTTCCACCAGATTTTATCCATGCGGTTATCATGACAGCCCACTGAAGCAACTGCAACTTTATAAAAATCAGGATGAAACAACAAAGCACCTGCAGCATTTTGTCCGCCTGCCGAACTGCCATATATACCAACCCGACTCAAATCCATATACGGATATTTTGCTGAAGCAGCTTTCATCCATGCTATTCTATCGGGGAATCCGGCATCTTTCAGGTTTTGCCAGCACACATCATGGAAGGCTTTGGAGCGGTGACTGGTGCCCATACCATCGATACTAACCACAATGAAACCCAGTTCGGCTAAACCGGAAAACAGGAAGGTGGGAGAGAAGCTTTTGGGTACATGCGCCGAATGTGGTCCTGCGTAAATATACTCAATCACAGGATATTGCTTCGTCGGGTCGAATTTCAGCGGACGGTATATCATGCCCCAAATGTCGGTTTGTCCATCTCTGCCTTTGGCACTGAATACTTCGGGCAAAGACCATCCTTTGGCAATTAAATCCGAAATATCTGCTTTGGCAATTTGCGTTACAACACTACAGTCATCAGTTTTACGTAAGACGGTTTCGGGAGCCTGATCAACCCGCGACCAGGTATCGGTGAAATATTTTCTGTCGGGTGAAAAACTGATTTGATGATTGCCATTTTCGGTAGTTAATGCCGCAAGATTACTGCCATCGAAATTCACGCGGTACAGATGCAAATGATAAGGGTCTTCGCCAATATTTTTGCCGCTTCCGTAAAAGTAAATTTGTCGGTTGCTTTCATCTACATGAAGCACTTCGCGAACCACCCATTCGCCGCTGGTAATCTGGTTTTTAATCAAACCACAATAACCATTGATCAAATACAAATGATTCCATCCATCGCGTTCCGACATCCATATAATTTCCTCTCCATCTTTTACATCGTAGCGGTATTTTTTGGATGAATAACAGAAAAATGTAGGATATTTCTCGTGAATCAGGGTTTTTACTTCAGCAGTTTCTGAGTTAACTTCCACTACTTTATATTCCTGATGTCCACGCTGATTGAACTCAAAAGTAAAACTGCGACTGTCTTTTCTCCAGCGGAAATTGCTCAAACTATACTGATGCAGAAAAGGTGTTACGTCAAAATCTATCTTTTTCATTGAGCTAACATCGAACAGAGCTGGCTGAAAAATGGGTAAAGCATCGCCTGGTTTCAAATATTCCATGGTATGCAGGATGGGCTGAAGCTGAGTCGATGGCGACGATTCAACCATATTTACAAAGCGTTTTGTGTTGAGTCGCACCTTGTTAGTTACAATTTTTCGGGAATCGGGCGACCATTGAAGAAAACTGGAATAGGGCTCTCCGGCACTTCCATCAAAACTCAACTGATACACTTTACGTTCAGATTTCGATCTGATATGCAGATTATTATCCCGAATAAAAGCTGTCCACAAACTGTCAGGTGAATCAACCGGAGGATTCGATAATTCATCACGCGCATCCCAGCGGAGTAAATTATCTCTGCTGCGGTTTTGTCTGTTCAGCGGTTTACTAATTA
>CAYGJI010000092.1:0-8652 GCA_964350125.1 uncultured Paludibacter sp.
ATGCAATAATTTAAAATAATTAATAATTAAGTTTTTATCGGGAAATTTAAAATCAATCATGCCAATCGCCGTTTACTTTAATCAACTCAATGAGTTTTTCAACGGCATCTTCTTCATTAATATTACGTTCGAGCAATTCCTTCTTTTTGTAAAGACTTACCTTGCCACGCCCGGCACCCACATATCCGTAATCGGCATCGGCCATTTCGCCCGGACCGTTAACGATGCAACCCATGATGGCAATTTTCAATCCCTTCAGGTGCGATGTTCTGGCTTTTACCCTGGCAATGACCGTCTGCAGGTTAAACATGGTACGGCCGCAACTTGGACAAGAGATAAACTCAGTTTTAGTTACACGTACACGGGTGGCCTGTAGAATCCCAAATGACACCGAACACACTTGTTCGATGCCGGGAACTGAAGTAGAACTTTCAAGGAGAATACCATCACCAAAACCGTCGAGCAGTAAAGCTCCGGCATCGGCAGCCGACCGGATTTGGAAGTCCTGCAAATCACGCGCATCAACACGTTTGCATATTACAACAGGTGTTAACACATTTTTGTTTAATAAAGTGTGAAAAAAAGCCCGGGCTTCACCCACATAATTCTGATGTTCAGAACTTAACAAAATAACAATTTTTTCATTTTCTTTTAAAAAGCTTATGACTTCATCATTCAGCTCCGGATAAGAAAGTCGTAAAAACTGCATTTCCGAAGCGTCGCTCTTCATTTCGTGTAACTTGTTTGCGCTAAATACGGGATATTGTCCGCCATCCAGACTGCTTACCACATTACCTCTCAGCAACATGTCGGGGATGGTTGTAAAACTGCCTTCGTTATTAAGTATAACAACCGGCACCTGCTCTCCGCCAATATTTTTGACCGCTATGGTCTTTCTGCGGTTATATTCAAAAGGATTGAACTGATGTGCAACCTGAGCAATCACCGGCTGATGTCCGGCTTTAGCACGGATATGATCGACCAAAGCACGACCCACAGGAATCTCAAATTCAGGCTCTTCGCTCAGCGAAACACGAATTGTGTCGCCAATACCATCGTGAAGCAGGGTACCAATCCCGACTGCCGACTTGATACGTCCATCTTCACCATCACCAGCTTCGGTAACTCCGAGGTGTAGCGGATAATGCATATTGCGCTTATCCATCTCGAGTATCAGCAAACGTACGGCATGTACCATCGAAAGGGTATTCGAGGCTTTCATCGATATAACCACATGGTGAAAATCTACGGTGCGGCAAACTTCCAGAAATTCGAGACAGGACTCGACCATACCGCGCGGGGTATCGCCCCAGCGGTTCATCATACGTTCGCTGAGTGAGCCATGATTCACTCCAATGCGAACTGCCGTTCCATTTTCCCTGCAAATATTCAGCAGTTGTGTAAAGCGGACCTTAATTTTCTCATATTCTGCCCGATAAGCTTCTTCTGTAAAATCGGAGCCATCGGTTCGGAAAACTCCAATGAAATTTCCGGGGTTCACACGCACCTTTTCAACATATTTGGCAGCCACGTCGGCAGCATTGGCATTGAAATGAATATCGGCCACCAGCGGAACATCAAAACCTGCATTGTTCAAAGCCAACCTGATATTTTTCAAATTCTCGGCTTCCTTTACTCCCTGAGCTGTGAAACGCACCAACTCCCCACCGGCCTCAACAATGCGGATGCATTGTTCAACCGAAGCCTGCGTATCGTTGGTGTCGGTGTTGGCCATCGACTGTACACGTACCGGCTCATCGCCTCCGAGCCACACTTTTCCTATCCTGATTTTATCTGAAGTTCTTCTTGAATAATTGAATGGGGTTGTCATCTTCCTGATAGAGTTCTTATTCTGAAAATTGATCAAATTCGTGCAAAAATACAAATATATTTGATTAAAATAACATCTTACTGAAATGAAATTTGATTTAATTCAAATAAACATTTTCCTTCCTGATTCCTTCCTGTGCAACGCCTCACAAAAAATGCATTCAGAACCGAAAACATCTGCGGGAACATCGGTGAATCCCTGCTAAAAGCAATATAAATACTTAAACGTCATAAAAATGTAAACAAAATTTGATATTATCGAATCATTTCTATATTTTTGTGTGAATTTTTTTTGCAAAATGACGAACCGACACGAAGAACTTATAAACGCATTTGACATTAAACTGCGAAAATTAATTTCGGAGTATCATTCGCTGAAAGCCAGAAACGAAAAACTGAAGGCTGATTTCGATAAAGAACACGAGAATCTGATGAAAGCCCACAGTGAAATTCTGGAACTCAGAAAAAGAAATGACCACCTCACATTCGCAAGCCAGTTTGGCGGCTCTACCGAAGGGCGTGCTGAAGCTAAAAAGCAAATCGACAGGATGGTGCGGGAAATTGATCAATGTTTGGCTCTTTTAGACGAATAGAGCGATGATGGACGATATATTCAAAATCCATGTCAATATCGGGGGTTTCCGGATTCCGCTGAATATTCCTCGTAGCGACGAGGAAAAGTACCGGAACGCAGAGAAAATGGTGACTTACTATCTGGAAAAATACCTGGATAAGTACAAGCAGCACCGTTATGAAGACATTCTTAAACTGATTGCGTTACAGTTGGCAGTGCATATTGCTGGTGAAACACTGGAACAGGACATAACCCCTGTAACCGATCGGATTAAGGCCTGGGAGCAGGAACTCGACAAGGTTCTTGGGGAAGAGTAAATTATCGTACTATTGATCATTTGTTTCCGCATATCATCATGAAATGTATCATGAGGGGTATGCTTTTTTTATGTAATAAAGAACAAATAATCAATATATTAACTAAAAAAATACGACAATGCTATACATCATAACCGGAGTGGTCGCTCTGTTGTTGGGAGCAGGAACAGTATATCTGATTCTGACCAGCATACAAAAGCGAACCAAAGAAGAAGCTCTCAGAGAGTTGGAACTTCTTAAGAAAAATCAACTGATCGAAGTAAAAGAAAAATTCATATCGCTAAAGACAGAGCACGAACAGCAGGTTCATCAGAGAAATGCAAAAGTGCAAGAGAAGGAAGTAAGACTGCAACAGCGCGAATTGCAACTGAACCACAAACAGGGCGAGCTTCAACGCAAAACCAATGAGGTGGAAGTTCTTCGTGAAACACACGAACAGCAAATAGCCCTGTTAGAGAAGAAAAAAACCGAGCTCGAACATCTGACCCGTCAGGCCCAGGAACAGCTCGAAACCATTTCGGGACTTTCGGCCGAACAAGCAAAGGAAAAACTGGTTGAGGCCCTGAAGGATGAAGCTAAAACCAATGCCATGTCGTACATCAACGACATCATGGAGGAAGCCAAAATGTCTGCCAACAAAGAAGCTAAACGTGTCATTATTAACACTATCCAACGCGTAGCCACTGAGGCGGCCATCGAAAACTCAGTAACAGTATTCCATATTGATTCCGATGAAATTAAAGGCCGGATCATTGGTCGTGAAGGCCGCAACATACGCGCCCTCGAAGCTGCCACCGGCGTCGAAATTATTGTAGATGACACCCCCGAAGCCATCGTTCTCTCTGCTTTCGATCCTGTACGTCGCGAAATAGCACGGCTTTCACTGCACCAACTGGTAACCGATGGGCGCATTCACCCTGCACGCATCGAGGAGGTGGTTAATAAAGTACAAAAGCAGGTGGAAGAAGAAATTGTGGAAATCGGTAAACGCACCACCATCGACCTTGGCGTGCACGGTTTACATCCGGAACTGATCAGACTGGTTGGTAAAATGAAATATCGCTCGTCGTACGGACAAAACCTGCTGCAACACTCACGTGAAGTAGCCAATTTGTGTGCAACCATGGCGTCAGAACTCGGGTTGAATCCAAAAGTCGCTAAGCGTGCCGGACTGCTACATGATATAGGGAAAGTGCCCGATGATGAGCCCGAACTGCCTCATGCCATCCTCGGTATGCGTCTGGCTGAGAAATATAAAGAGAAACCTCAGGTGTGCAATGCCATTGGTTCTCACCACGATGAGGTAGAAATGGAAACGCTGATTGCTCCCATCGTTCAGGTTTGCGACGCCATTTCGGGTGCACGCCCGGGTGCTCGCCGCGAAATTGTTGAAGCATACATCAAGCGCCTCAACGACCTCGAACATCTCGCTGCATCCTATCCCGGTGTCATGAAAGCCTATGCCATACAAGCTGGCCGCGAATTGCGTGTAATTGTAGGTGCTGATAAAATCGATGATAAGGAAACCGAACTACTTTCGTTCGATATCGCCAAAAAGATTCAGGATGAGATGACTTATCCCGGGCAGGTGAAGATTACAGTAATCAGAGAAACCAGGGCAGTAAGCTACGCAAAATAACAATTTTGCTTTTTTGCTGTACACAACGGAGTTCAATAGATCATCAATTGCGAAGAAAAAAGTTGAAAACGGCTTTCAAACCTCAACAATCTTATTTTTTAATGCATACAGTACCAGATTGATAGTATTTCGTGTATTGGTTTTGCGTAAAAGAGATGAGCGATGTGTTTCGACGGTTTTAACGCTCAGGAATATTTTTTCCGCTATTTCCGACACCGACAATCCGTTGCAGAGGTGCCTGAGCACTTCCAGTTCACGATCACTGAAAGCAGTTTTCTTTATACTTAACTCTTCACTGCCGTTTTTTTGAGCACTGAGTAGCATTTGTCGCAACATTTCAGGTGAAAAATAACTTTCACCTGAAATGATAGCATTAATTGCACGTTCGAATTCCTTCTTTCCGGCAGTTTTGAGTACAAATCCCATGGCACCGGCATAAACAATATCGTTGTAGCCGGCCTTTTCATTGAGCATGGTGAGTACCAGAAATTTCAAATCCGGCTTACGCAATAAAGCTTTACGAATGGTCTCCGGGCCACTCATTACAGGCATTTCTATGTCCATAATAACCAGATCGGGATCGTGGTTATCCAACAAATCCAGAAAAGCACTACCATTCCCGGCTTCGGCTATAACACAGCCAAGTTTTTCGTTTTCAATAAGCAGTTTAATCCCCTCGCGAAACAAAGAATGATCGTCAACAACTATTATTTTATTCATCTTCTTTAAATAAATGCCTTTTATTAGTTTTCTACAGGAATTCGAATATAAGTTCTTGCACCGGCACCGGGTTGTGAGGTCATTTCAAGGCAACCTCTTAAAATTTTTACCCTTTGCTTAATATTCAATATGCCTAAACCTACTCCATTGATGAGGGTTTTGTCCAAGTCAAAACCTATGCCATTGTCGCGATAATCAAATTGAATCTCGTTACTCTGCTCAACATAGCAGAAATCGATATCAATACTGGTGGCTTTTCCATAGGTGAGTGTATTTTTAATAAGCTCGGTACTAATACGATAAAGGGTAGTTTCAATGAAATCGTTAAAACGGTTTTTGGTATTACAACTAAAAACAATATTCATTTTGCCGGCTTCGTTTATCCTTTCGACAAATTGCCTTATAGCTGCTACATATCCGAGCTCAACAAGCATTTGCGACCCCATGCCCCTCGCCAGTTCGCGTGCTGTTTCAATGGCAGTTTCAATGCAATAACCACCCTTTTGTATAATCATCTTACGTTTTTCCTCATCGTCGGTATCGGCCAACCAGTCGAAATAGAGTTTAACTGTAGATAAAAGGGGACCAAGCCCATCGTGAAGTTCCCGTGAAAAACGGTTTCTTTCACGCTCCTCCACCTTAACTGTTATATCGAGCAGGGCGTTGTTGGCAGCCACATGTTCGGTGATATCACGGTTTGACACACGTACACCGAGATTTTTGTCATTCACTATGATGCACCGACAAAGATGACCAATCCATTTGATATCACCGGTCTTTGCAACAATCCTGAAAGTAACTTCCATGCTTTGATCTGTTAACAAACAATCCCTTCGTTCGTCTTTATGTTTTTGCCAAATGGATTGGTCTGGACCATACACAATCTTGTTCAAGAGATTGGGGTCGTTTTCAAACTCAACCACTTCGTAACCTGTAATTTGACGAACCGACGGTGACATGAAAATGATATTTCCGTCGGTACCCCGCCAATACTCCCAGGTATATGAAAAATCGGCTACAGTACGGAATTTATGTTCGGTCAGTTTTAGTTCGGCGTTTAATGCTTCGAGTTGTTCGGTTCTCTTGGCAACCCTTTCTTCAAGTTCTTCATTGATTCTGCTCAAAGTAAGTTCGGCTTCTTTTCGGGCTGATATATCGGTATGGGTACCATACATGAGTTCTGGCTTTCCATCTTTTGTCCATGTTTTCACCTTTCCCTCCTGCCTGATCCAAAGCCACTTTCCGTTTTTGTGACGCATGCGAACTTCTACCTGATGATAGGGTAATTCTCCCGAAAAATGCTTTTGAAGCATCTCTTCGGCATATGGAATATCGTCGGGGTGTGTGAGAAATTTCCAACCTTTGGACCCAAATAAAACGAGCCCGATATTAACTTCCTGCAGTGTGTATCCGAGATTCTTTGCCCAAATCTCATTGAAACGCACTTTCCCTGTTTGTACATTCCACTCCAATGTGCCCACATTCGCTCCAACAAGTACATCTTCAAGCTGCAACCTGCTTTTTTGAAGCTCTTCTTCGGCATTTTTGCGTTCGCTGATGTCGTACAGGATCCCAGTCCAAATCACATCATTATTCTCAAGTTTACGTGGCACCGACTCAAAACGCACCCATTTAAAGTCAGACTGAGTTGTTATTTTCCCTTCCCATCGAAAAGGGATAAGCTTTCGGTTAGCAATTTTATTTGCATCAATAAAAGATTCTAAATCGGATGCGGAAAGCAAGCCGACATAAAATGCAGGGTTGTTGTCGATATATGCTTTTGTGCAGGAGAGAATTTGATAAAATTTGTCAGTGGCAAATTCAAGCACAAAAGGTATGTTTTGATTACTATTCCAGTTTTCGACATTCAACTTTCTATTGGCAAATACCCGCAGACGGTACAAACCTGCAGGTTGATTATTGAATATATCTCTATAATATTCGCGTTCATTATGAAATTCAGCCTCGTCGTTTAACAGTTGTTTATTCTGATTTTCGAGTGCTGCAATACGTTCCAAGGAGTTTGTGTAATCAGCTGCAACCTGTTCCTTCAAATCATCTTTCAAATCACTGGATTTTAAAGCACCGGATTTCATTTTGAACCACGCCATATTCCTGAAAATTAATAAATTACAGATTCTCACTTATTTAAAATTAATTAAGCGGTACAAAATTAAGAAAAACTTCAGTATGTAAAACACACAACACGGAATACTTTTCAACTTTATCATCAACCTGCGACACAAACATCATATATTTTAACAAAAAAGGGAATTCATGATGCTGCTTCTGTTCTTCGGGGTGAAACCCCTAAAGAAAAACAGGGTTTACCCCAGTTCATTTTCAGGGAAAAACATATCACCATTTCAGCTATCCGATAGTATTTTTGTAAACAACAAAGCTGAGAAACGGAGATGGCTGAAATACATAAAATAATCGTAGTAGACGACCATTTGCTTTTTCGTGAAAGCATCAAACTACTGATTGAGAAAGAAGGTATAGGAGAGGTGGTTGCCGAGGCTGCGCATGGACTGGAATTTCTGAACCTATTGAAATTACATAAGCCCGACCTGGTTATTATGGATATCGATATGCCATACATGAATGGCATTGAAGCTACAAAAAACGCTTTGAGATTGTATCCTAAACTGAAAATATTGCTTTTGACCATGATGAGCGAGTATGTGAATAATGCGGAGATCATTCAGTCGGGAGCCATAGGACATGTCCTCAAATCGTCGGGTAAACGAGACTTTGAACGAGCGATAAAAGCCGCAATTTGTCAAATTGAGGAAACGAATAAATAGAAAAGTATTTATGAAAATCATCGCAAGGGTTTTTACGCAAAATCAGGATTCAAGGTTTTCACAGGAACACAATCGATCGATTTCAAATTCAGGTACACTCCTGCTATGCGGAGTCTAAGTTAGCGAACAATAAGGAATTTCTTATGTGATTTTTTTATCTGACATTTACACAACCTAAGTGCTGCACTTCTATAACAGAGGTGCAGTGCTGATTTCTGCGGGTAACATCAAAAAAAAAATCAGATCAATTTGTTGCTGAAATAAATTGTTGTATCTTTGCAACGGTTTAAACAAAAGAAACTTAATCCGTTGTTTTATTTCAGTTTAAGCCTCAACTTTTGGCTACAAACCTGAGTTTTGGAGAAAACCGGGGGCTGTTTGGATTTGACAGCAGGCAGAAAGGATATGTAAGCATGTCGAGCGGGGTGAAAACGGCTCGTAAATCACGGTTCACAAAACAATAACTGGCGAAAACAACTACGCTCTTGCTGCCTGATCGAATCATAGTAGATCGGCTTAATCCCGGTACAAGGTATTGGGACGAGACATCCTCCGAAGGCCGTCGCTCCGAGGCCGACGATCAGAGGGTGCAGCTAAATCGGGGATAGTTTTGGCAGGCCCTGTTGCCAATACGAAAATAAAGGGGATAAGGTGCAAATTGGTGGCTTCGGTCTTACTTGCACACGAAAACCTAAGCGAAGATAAACATGTAGAAAGCTTATTTTTTCCTTGTTTGGACGAGGGTTCGACTCCCTCCAGCTCCAC
>CAYGJI010000093.1:0-8293 GCA_964350125.1 uncultured Paludibacter sp.
CCCAACATTGTCTTTCATTATTCCATCGGGAACATGGTAATTTCTTTATTTGTTGAGCCAATAATCTATCATATCTGAAATATAATCTAAACACCCTTGATGCATAGTTTATTATCAGCAACTCGTCACCTGAAACCTCATATGTATCGATAATACTTTGCTTCTCAACTTCGTTTGATACTACTTCGTGAATTTTCATTGTCTCAATACGCTTATCGAAGTAATTTTTCAGCAAATCTACATTCTTGTGATAATTGGGGATAATCCAGCAATATCGATCCCTGTCCCAGCGAACATACTTAAAACTCCTGACAAACTGAATGTCGGTGTCGTTTTTGGGTATCTTCAGCAAAATTTGCTTTGCGTAAACTTCCATGTGAATTCCTGTTCTGACAGGTTCTTCGGTGATAATCTTGTAATCGGGAAAATGACGAACGAACTCAGTCCAGTGTTGCTTGTCGGCCGGCATATGCCAACATTTCAGCGATTTATCCCAGCATATGTCGGGAAGTGCTTTTGCTTTGGTTACGAGCTCGGTCTCATAAGGGAAATAAAGGGCAATGCGACTTACATCGCCAACGGTAATTTTTCTGACTTTCATTGTAAACAAAGATAAATTGTTAATAAACAGGAATGTATTTCTAACAGATTCAGGAGATAGCATGCAAAGCTATGTCAGTCACGGAAAACAATTTCTTAATACGTAGTTTTCAATAGTTTAACACATTAATTGAAACTCGTATTCGTGTTATCCCCGGCTTACTTATGGTTGGCAACTTTTTATGTTACATGCATTCAAACTGACATCAATTACAGGGTCAAAAATAAAACAAATTTCAACAAAAACAAATATTTGTTTACATTTTGTGGATATTCACCTGAAAGCCCCACTGAAGTTTATCTTTCTCACAAAATTCACAGATCATCGAAACTGAAATCCGATTTCAACAAGATGTTTTTTGACGCTGAAACACCCAAAATTGCTGAAGTGTATAATTGAAAACTATTGAAACAACGAGATCGGCTATTAGCCGGCTCAGTTTATAGTCGAGCAACCAGGTGGAACTGATTACAAATGTGCCCGAAGCTTTAAGGATTATGCTGTTGGCCACAACCAGGCTAAAACGAAAAAGCTGCTTAATAAATGCATTTTTATATGGCAACTCTCTGGAGTAGAATGACCAACCTTTGTTGATACTGAAATTGACAATGGCACCTATCACTCCACCGATGGCAATTGAGATGGTATAATGCACATTGAAAGCTTCGGTTATGAGTATCATCACCAGAAAATCGGTCACACCACCGGCGAAGGCCGATACTTGTGCTTTGACAAACATCAGAATCCGATCAAAGGCTTTCAGTTTTATCTCTTTCTTCACTATCTTTTTGATTGGCTATTTTCAAAAGTTTGAAAGTCTCAACAAAATTACTGACAAACAGCAATATACAAGCAATAACAGAAGATATGTACACGGAACCTGGCAGGATTACTTCGAGGATGAGTATGAACGAAATAACAATGCGTACTTCGGTGGGACTAAGCCAACCTGAATCGATGCTGTACTTACCGCTGATTTTGTAACGCAACAGTGCGGTAAGCATCTCCCAGCCATAAAGCACCACAAAACCAAATCCGAAAAGATACCACCAATCGGTGCGGGCATAAATAATATAACCACAACCAATGAGTATAATTCCCAGCCAATCGACTGTGAGATCGAGTGCAAAACCGTACCATTTTCTTGGCTTTCCGCGGTAATATGCTATTCGGCCATCGAGCGAATCGCCAAACCAGTTGATAAAAAACCCCGGCAGCGAAACAAGCAACAATGCAGGGTGCCAATAGCTGGCCATCAGAAAAGAAAGAAAAACCACCACATTGCCAAAGTACCCAATTGCTGTTAGCATATCGGAGCTTATCCAGGCAGGTATGCGTTCAACAAGCCAGGCAATCAGGTGCTGTTCAATATTACGGAGCAAATTGGTGCGTTCACGGTCTTTAGAGATTACAATCAGGGTATGAAAATCGATTCCATTTTTATTTTTCATGAGACAAACTGTTCATCCGGTCAGGCTAATATTATCAGACCAGAGTTTAATATGACAAAAGTAGCAAGTTTATTACAATCTTGTTACATATAAAGCGTTTTTTTTATTTTTTTCAACTTTTTCCTCTCAGCAATTTGAATGCTTTACCCAATCCGGTAATGATATCGCCTGCTATGAGCGATTCTTCTGATTGTTCTTCGAGGGCGAGATCGGCGGATAATCCGTGCAGGTAAACACCAAGTCGCGCAGCAGCTTCAGCACTATAATCTTGTGCCAGCAACGCTCCGATGATGCCGGTTAGCACATCACCCGAACCGGCAGTTGCCATTCCCGGATTGCCGGTGCTGTTGAAAAACACTTTGCCTTCGGGGGTCAATATTTTGCTGTATGCACCCTTCAGTACTATATATAGATTGTATCGCGCGGCCATCTCAAGGGCACTTTCCATCCTGTAAAAAGAATTGGAAACAGGTCCGGCGAGCCGGTCGAACTCTTTGGGATGTGGTGTAAGAATACTTCCGGGTGGAATCATTGCCAACATTTTCTTTTGTGATGCGATGATGTTGAGTGCATCGGCATCGAGCACAAGTGGCACTTTCACTTGTTGCAGTAATAATTTGAGCATTTCCACGGTGAGTGTACGGGTGCCTATACCTGAACCAACGGCAATGGCATGGTATTGCCGGGCATGATAGAATTCGGTGATACAGTCGGGGTGCTTGTCGGAATCGTAAATCACCTCTGGCACAATGGTTTGAAGGATGCTTCGATTTCCTTCCGGTCCGTGCAAAGTGACTAATCCTGCCCCGCTGCGCATGGCGGCCCTTGCGGCTAAAATCGAAGCTCCTGCCATGCCTTTGCAACCAGCAAGTATGGCTAAATGTCCAAATGTTCCTTTATGAGCAAAGCGCGAACGTTGTATCAGTAAATTCGACAAATCTGCAGCTTCGGTAAACTGATAATTAGTTTCGGTTAAAGCAATGGCGTTGGGATGCAAACCAATATCCAGTATTTTCCAATCGCCAATGTATTTTTCATTTTCTGCAAGAAAAAAAGCTATTTTCGGGAACTGCAGGCTGAGGGTTAAATCAGCTTTTACTGTGGGGTCGGTCCACTGATGCCAGGAGTCGCCATGCAAACCTGAAGGAATATCGACGGCCACAACATGGTTGCTAAGCTCGTTGATAAAAGTTGTTACTTCAGCATACATACCGCTTAGCGACCGTGAAAGTCCGGATCCAAAAAGCCCATCGATGATTACTGCCTGAGGATGTACCTGCGGAGGAACAAATGTGCGCAAATGTGCAGTCAATACTTCGGGATAAGTTTTCAGCAAACGGATGCGGTTTTCGTTGCAGTCGGCCGAAAGCTCACCGGAATTACACAGATGCACTTCGACAAGATAACCTGCATCGCAAAGCAGGCGACCTACAGCGAGTGCATCGCCACCATTGTTTCCGGGGCCGGCAAAAACACAAAAGGGCGTTGATGTATCAGGCCATAAAGTACGCAATTCGTCAAAAATGGCCCGGGCAGCCCTTTCCATCAAATCAACTGAGCTGATTGGCTCGTATTGGATGGTATATCGATCGATGGCGCGAATCTGTGTTGTGTTGAAAACTTTCATGCTGTAAATATTCGATAAATCATAACCTGCCCCTACAATGAAACCGTAAAAACATGAAACCACATGAGTCACATTAGAAAACATGAGTGAAAAAATTTACTAATGTTATCTCATGTTACTTATGTGGTTCGAAATCAAAAGCATCACAAATTTACAAAATTTTCTTGGGTAACAATACTTCTGCGCTGTAAGGTTGCATTTCTGCTACTATTTTTCCTGATTTTATGCTTATTTTTTGTCCGAATGCCGATTTGAATGCACTCACTTTGAATCCGACAGGCAATTCCGTTTCAATGATTTTAGCTTGCGGACTATTATTGATGATAACCAGTGCTTCTTCGTCGAAATATTTCCGGCCATACACCCAGGTTTCAGGTGTGTTTTGAATGTTCACGAAAGTTCCGTAAAGCAAAACTGGGTGATTGCGTCGCAGATTTGCCAATGCAGTAACGCGTGAATGTAGTTTGGCTTCCCGTGGATTCCAGTCATTGAAACGCATCATCTTGCGACAATCTGGATCGTCGCCCCCTGTGATACCAATTTCGTCGCCATAAAATATTACGGGCACACCGGGAATAGTCATATTAAAAGCATGAAAAAGGAACAACTTATCATACGCAGTGGAATCAGTAATGCCAATTTCGCGCAACCAACCGGCTGCCTTGGTGTCTTCGCCGAAACGCAAATCGCCTGACGCATAGGCCATAAAACGGGGTTTATCGTGGTTTCCGGATATATATCCCATCAGATTGTGGTTGCCATAAGTGTATAAACTCGACTGCAGAACGCTATTGACGCGGGTAAGGTCGCCACTGACCCCTGCAAAAGCAGTATTGGCAATATCGAACACGTTGAAATCGAACTGTCCGTCGAGCATGCCGCTGGTAAGGTAGCTGGCAATGAGTTTTGGACTTCCATACGTTTCGCCTATCTGATAGTGATGCTTGTCGGGGAAAGATTTTCTGATTTTGAGGGTGAGTGTTCTCCAGAAAGCCTCATCGATGTGCTTGCAGGCATCGTGTCGGAATCCGTCGAAATTAAACTCTTTCAACCAGAAAAGTGCAGAGTCGGTCATCAGTTCAACGAGTTCAGGTTGCGAAAAATCGAGGGTTGGGAGAAAAGTGTCGAACCAGGTTGTGAGCCTTTGTTCATCCCATTTCTCAACATTCATGGTACCATCGGGCAGGTAGAGTGGAGTGGCAAAGTCGGGATTACGCTGCACCAGAGGATGCAGCTCGTGTACGTGATTGGCCACATAATCGAGCAAAATATTCATTTGATTTTGATGTGCAACTCCTACCAGTTTCTTTAGTTCGTCGTTGCTGCCAAAACGATGATCGACTTTAGATGATGAAACAGGCCAGTAACCATGATATCCGGAGAATCGGGTTTTTGCAGGAGCATAATAACCGTAGGCTCCTTCGGGGTTCTGGCTAAGTGGTGACACCCAGAGTGTATTCACGCCTAAATTACTAAAATAGCCATCGCTTATTTTCATCTGCAATCCTGCAAGATCACCACCATGAAAGTCGGCCTTGGGATTCACATCGGGCAGATTGAGTGGCGCATCATTATCGGGATTGCCATTTTTGAAACGATCGACCAGCATGAAATAGATGATTTGCGCGTGATGGTCGTGTCTTGTTAATCTGCGTGAGTCTTTAAGCACTTTGCCTTCATGCAGTGGCACAAGCACATCATTGCTTACGCCGTAATCGTTCATTGCCCAAACCCGAAGATATGATCGGGTGCGCAGCAAGGCTTCGGCTGGCACATCAAACACAATTCTGTCTTCTTCGATGCGAATGAATGAATCGGGCAGGCGATGGTTTTGCCAATACACAAACACTCCTGTAACTTTGTTATTGATTTTCAGTGTTATTTTGCGGTTTTTATCGCAATCGGTCATCAGTGTAGGCAATGAATCCGCAACCCCGGGGATCCGCAAAATGGAGTTGTACTTCCCAAAGCCATTATCCACTTTATCGGGATTATTGGGGTCGTGCTCTTGCTCTCCGTCAAGGTTCATTTGATAGAGGTAGGTTCCCGGACTTAGCTGCAGTTTAACCTCATACAAACCGGCATCATTTCGTTGCAGTGCTGGAGTTGCTGTGGGTGTCCAATCGTTCATCTGACCCGCAATACGTATATTCTGATATGTTTTACCTTTTGCATCGTAGGTAAATACGAATTCCCGCTTGTCGCTGCGGCGACATGGAACAGAATAGGGCACGCCATCAACCCACAACTGAATATCAACAAAAGCTTCGACATCGGCTGATGGTTTCACTTCAAGGATGGATTTATCGTCATTCAGCATTAAAGTAACATGCACTGATGATGAGCTAACTGAATCGATATTCGATGGTTCCAGAATAAAATCCTGAGTATGTATCAGGTTTTGTCCTATTTCGAGCGTCAACAGCGAATTAAGTTTCTTGTTGTCGGGCGATTCGGTAGGCACGTTGATTGAAGGCTGGCACGACATCAGTATAATTGCCAGCAAAGCCTGCGCAAAAAGTAAAATCCTGTTCTTCATATCGTAAAAAATTATAGTAAATCGTATTTTTGATGTTTTGAGTAATTGTTTTTTTTGTTATTCACAATTGATAAATTCCTGTTCAGTGAATTTCAAAAATGCGAACAGTACGTGCAGCTAATGACATTGTCTTGTTAAGCGGTGTAATTTCGGCCGTCTGAATATCAGCAGCAGTCAGTCGGGTTCCGTACATCTCGGCGAAACGACTGAGATCAAGCTGTTTAGATTCATCATTATTATTTACCACCACCATCACTGTTTTTTGCTCATTGTATCTGAAATATACATAAATTCCATCGTTAGGTATGAAATGCTTCATCTTACCCTGATGCAATACCGGGTTATTTTTCCGGTAATTCAACAGAAACTTCATGTAATCGAACACTTCATTCTCTTCGGCAGTGCGTCCGGCAGCAGTGAAAGCATTTCGCTTATCGCCCGGCCAGGCTCCGGGAATGGTAAACCGGTGGCCTTCGAATGAACCGCGTATGCCTTCAAGCATGATTTCGCTTCCGTAGTATATCTGAGGATATCCGCGCACGGTCATCAGCATTGCCAGGGCCATTTTATAACGTTTCACATTGCGCCCCACCACTTCCGAATAGCGGTCGATATCGTGATTATCGAGGAAATTCATCAGCAAATTGGTATTCGGATATGCAAAATCGAGGGCAAAGTGCATGTAAAAACGCGCCATGCCACTGTTCCATCCTTCCTTTTCATTAAAAGCCTGTTGAAAAACAACTCCCAACGGAAAATCCATCACACTTTGCATGCGCGAATCGAAACCATCTTTATTGTTGTTACCCGACTGATAATAAGCTATTTCCTGCGAAGTGTTCATCCAGCATTCGCCCACAATATTCATTGCGGGATATTCTTTACGTATGGTTTGGATGAAGGATGCCGCTGTTTTAATATCGTTATACGGATAGGTATCGACACGCAATCCGGCGATTCCGGCATATTCAATCCAGAAAATATAAACCTGTGTCAGATAATCGAACAGCAATTTATTTTGGAGATTGAAATCGGGCATATTCGGCGCAAACCAGCCGTGGGTAAGCCTTTTCAAATCCGACTGCGCTGCGTGAGGATCGGTCCAGGCCATCATTCGGTAGTTTGAATTGGTAAACTGCGGCCATTCGTTGAACCAGTTTTTGGCAGGTTTATTCTTCATCCACCAATGCGCTGAGCTGCAGTGGTTAGGCACAATATCCATGATGAGTTTGATACCGTTTTTGCGTGCTTCATCTGCCAACCGGCGATAATCTTCATTTGCCCCGAAACGCGGATCAATTTTGTAATAATCGGAACAACCATAATGATGATAGGAAAAGCGCACATCATTATTGTCGAACAAAGGCGTAGTCCATAGTGCAGTAATGCCGAGATCGGCCATATAGGGCAGTTTTGAAATGATGCCTTCAATGTCGCCACCATGCCGCTTGGCCAAATCGGAACGATCGACGCCCTGCACATATCCCTGCACTGAATCGTTTGCTGTGTTACCGTTTGCAAAGCGGTCGGGCATGAGCAGGTACACAGCATCGGCTTCGGTAAAAGTGGGACGTTGTGCAGCACCTGCTTCGCGCTGTTTCAACTCATAAGGATAGCGGATGGTTTTGCGACCCTGTCTGATAACAATGTTCATTTTGCCGGGCTTTGCTTTTTTGCCGATATTGAGATACAGAAACACGAAATCAGGATTGTCGGTTAGTTCGGTTCTTGCAATTTTTACATCTTTATAATTGATGGAAATTCTGGCTTTGGAGATATTCTCTCCAAACAACATCAGTTGCAATTCGGGGTTTTGCATGCCTGTCCACCAAAAAAGCGGCTCTACCCTATCCACAATTTCGGACGAACGAAGCCCTGTGAGAGTAAGGGCTATCAGCATAAAAATCAAAGTAATCTTCTTCATATCATTTTTGATTTATTTAGTCATATAGTTTTATTTTCCTTCCCCGCCACATCCTTCACAAACATCACACTTACAGCAGCAATAAGCAAAAACACACCCGACATCATCAGTGCATATACAGCTTGCGAATCGAAAACACGCTTCACTATCG
>CAYGJI010000094.1:0-8283 GCA_964350125.1 uncultured Paludibacter sp.
CTTCACAATTGTTTCAGCATATTTCCAAAACTAATTAAACCCAAAATTGTTACACGAAATATGCAGTAAAAAACAAGATATGTTACGCGACATCAGAAAACAATATACATTTTCGGCCCTGACTGAAGAGGAAGTCAGCAAATATCCTTTTGTTCAGTTTGAAATCTGGCTCAAAGCCGCTATCGATAGTACCGAGCCGGAACCCACAGCTATGGTGCTCTCAACAGTTGATAAAGAGCTTCAACCTCATTCAAGAGTCGTTTTACTAAAAGATTGTTTCGACGAAGGCCTGGTTTTTTTTACCAACTACAGGAGCAACAAGGCGATTGAAATCAGTTACAATTGCAGGGTAGCTGTCTTGTTTTTCTGGGAAAGTCTCGAACGTCAGGTACGCATTACCGGCAAAGCCGGGAAAATACCCGATAAGGTATCTGATGAGTACTTCCACTGCCGTCCTGCTGATAGTCGTCTCGGGGCCTGGGCATCTGAACAAAGTGCAGTTATCCCGTCAGCAGAACATCTTCATGAGCGGTTTCTGCATTTTCAACAGCAGTTTGGCGAGAATATTCCCCGTCCACCGCACTGGGGAGGCTATCTGATTCGTCCTGAAAGCTTCGAATTCTGGCAGGGACGGCCCGACAGGCTTCACGACCGCTTGCTTTACCAAAAACAAGCCGATGGCCTTTGGGAGATTCGAAGACTGGCACCCTGAAAAAACAGCAAATCGTACAATATCACACTTTTTTATCTTTTGCTTGCACTTTATAATGAGTACAAATCGTATCTTTGCGTGTTGATTAATTTGAATTTTTTGGTTTTCTTTTCATACTTCAGGCTAACAGAATTGTGGAATAGTAAAGTTATAAAACCAGGACACACAAATAATTACACAAAAGCTCACAAAAGGAGAAGTTAAAAAAAAGAACTAATCACTTTAATATCAAATCATTATGAAAACCAGATTTAACTTACTGATCGCTGCCCTGATTGTTTTTGCAGCGACTGGGATAGCCGAAATAAAACTCCCTGCGATTTATGGTTCGGGAATGTTGCTTCAACAAAATGCCACTGTAAAAATCCGCGGCAAGGCTGACCCCGAAAAGCGTGTTACGCTGCTTACAAGCTGGAATCTGATGGAATACAGCACCAAAAGCGACAAAGAGGGTAACTGGAAAATGACGTTTACTACAGGCAAAGCCGGAGGGCCGCATATTATCTCCATTTCCGACGGTAAAGTTTTGACCCTCGACAATATTTTACTGGGCGAAGTTTGGCTCTGCTCCGGACAAAGCAACATGGAAATGCCCATGAAAGGATTTTCCAACCAACCGGTAGAGGGTTCAGGCATGGATATACTCAGAAGCACCAACCCCAACATTCGTCTGTTTACAGTTAAACGCAATGCAAACATTCATCCGCAGGAAGATGTGACCGGCAACTGGTCGCAAGCCACACCACAAACTGTACGCGATTTCAGTGCCACGGCCTACTATTTCGGTCGTCTGCTGAATGAAATACTTGATGTGCCAGTAGGTTTGGTTGTAAGTTCATGGGGCGGATCGAGCATTGAAGCCTGGATGGACGAAACCATGTTGATTCGCTTTCCCGAAGCAGTGATTCCGCGCTCAGCCGAAAACCTGACCAATTTAAATCAAAAACCAACCATGCTCTATCAGGCCATGATTCATCCGCTGCTCGGATTGCCGATTAAAGGGGTTATCTGGTATCAGGGCGAAAGCAATACAACCCGTCCACATTCGTATGCTGCCATGTTTAAGTCGATGGTCGATGGTTGGCGCAGAAACTGGAATCTCGGCTACGATTTTCCTTTCTACTATTGTCAGATTGCACCCTACCAAAACTACCGCAATCTAAACTCTGCTTTTTTGCGCGAAGCCCAGATGAAAGCTGAGAAAATGGTGAACAATGTGGGAATGGCTGTACTGATGGATGCCGGCGAAGCCGAAAATATCCATCCTGCCAAAAAACGGGAAGCCGGCGAACGCTTAGCACTCCTCGCCCTCAACAAAACCTATGATATCATGGGCATTGCTGCTGTTTCGCCTCAGTTTAAAGGCATTAGCATCAGCAACGATACCGTTTTGGTGCAGTTCGACAATGCTCCGCTGGGCTTAGCTGCCCCCAACTTCCAGTCGAAACTCTTTCAGGTAGCCGGTGCCGATGGTAAATACTATCCTGCCCGTGCCAGGGTTATCAGAACAGGAGTGCAGGTTGTAAGCGACTCGGTAAAAAAACCGGTATCTGTACAATATGCCTTCGAAAACTTTGTAACAGGCGATTTATTCAGTACAGAAGGCCTCCCTGTTTCGTCATTCAGGAGTAAATAAAAGGCCGGTTTAAATGGCCGCAATTTAATTCATCCGCATGATGTGTTTACGGTCATTGTTGATTTTTCTACAAAACAACATTTGGGTTGTTTTAATTTTTTTGTCGGGCGAAAAAAATTTCGCCCGTACAAGTGCTGGTGATATTGCCCTCAATGGTATGGGTGGAAATATTTCCACTTATACGTGGAACACCCCATCATCCAATTCATCGCAATCCATGCCCTGTGGCGGGGGCGATATCGGCATGAATGTTTGGGTGGAAAACGGCGATTTGTTGTTTTACGTAGCACGCTCGGGCAGCTTCGACGAAAATAATACCCTCCTCAAACAAGGAAGATTCAGGGTCAGGTTTCAGCCCAATCCCTTTTCAGCGAAAAATTTTGAACAAACATTACACTTGCGCAACGGACACATGGAAATCACTTCAGGAGATGTGAGCATCCTGATTTGGGTCGATGTGTTTAAACCGGTGATTCATTGCAGTGTAAACAGCAAAAGTAGGATAGAAGCAGAAATAAGCTATGAAAGCTGGCGTTACCGCGACCGGCACATTCGCAGGGGCGAAGGTCAGCAAAATTCCTACAAATGGGCCCCTCCCGCTGGCCTGAAAACGACCGCCGACAGCATCTTTGCTTCTAACAATGAAGTACTCTTCTATCATCATAACAGCGAACGAACTATTTTTGATGTTACCGCAGAACAACAGGGCTTGGGGCACCTGAAGGAAGCAATGTTCAATCCGCTGAAAAATCTGGTCTCCGGAGGAAAATTAATCAGCAAACAGCTTGTTTTCAGCAGTATATCTGATGGTATTTATGGCAACACCGATTTTAAAGCGTGGAACTTCAGTACTCTTTCCCCAACAAGGAAACTGCAGTTTTCCATCGTACTCCACAACGGTCAATACAAGGATATCGGGTTGTGGAAAAACAATCTGAATGAAATCGCTACTTCTGTTAACCCTCAAAAAGACAGAAAAAGCACCCTCGCCTGGTGGAATTCCCTGTACGACCTTAGTTTTATCCGCATGAACGGCGAAGCGGCACATCTGGCACACAATTACCGACTTATGCGCTATATGCTTGCCTGCAATGCGCGGGGCAATTATCCGATGAAGTTCAACGGCGGACTGTTCACTTTCGATCCTGTGTGGGTCGATAGCACACAAGCTTTCACACCCGACTACCGCAAATGGGGCGGAGGCACGTTTACAGCCCAAAATCAACGACTGCTATACTGGCCCATGCTTAAAAACGGCGATGCAGCCCTCATGGAACCGCAGTTCCGGTTCTATCAACAGATGCTGCCTAATGCCGAACTGCGTAGTCGCACCTATTGGGGTCATGAGGGTGCATGTTTTACCGAACAAATCGAAAATTACGGATTACCCAACCCCACCGAATACGGTTGGAAAAGACCAGAATGGTTCGATAAAGGCGTGGAATACAATATGTGGCTCGAATACGGATGGGAAACCATACTGGAATTCTGCCAGATGATACTTGAGAAACAAAGCTATCAGGGTAGCGACATCAGCGAATACCTCCCCCTCATCCGCAGTTCGTTGCGATTTTTCGTACAACATTACCGCTACAGAGCATCTCAACGTGGCCGGCGCGATCTCGATGGCAACGGCAAACTGGTATTATATCCTGCTTCAGCTTGCGAGACATATAAAATGGCATACAACCCGGTGAGTACAATAGCTGGTCTGCGCAGGGTACTCACAACAATAGGCGACCCCGATTCGCTGTTGAAATTTATTCCGGAATTTCCTTACAGGATGATGAATGGAAAAAAGATGATTTCGCCCGCCCAATGGTGGGAAAGGGTGAACAATACCGAATCACCACAATTGTACCCCGTTTTTCCGTGGCGTTTTTATGGCGTCGGACAGGAAGGTATTGAAACAGCACGAAACACCTACCTGCACGATCCGGATGTGCAGAAATTCAAATCACATGTAGGATGGAAACAGCACCTCATCTGGGCTGCCTGTCTCGGCTTGACTGAAGAAGCCAAAGCGCTGGCTCTGCTCAAAATGGGGGATGGCCCTCACCGTTTTCCTGCTTTTTTTGGTCCGGGTTTCGACTGGACACCCGACCTGAACCACGGGGGCAGCGGCATGATTGGCATGCAGGAAATGCTCATGCACACCTCCGCAGAAGGTAAAATCACACTTTTTGCTGCGTGGCCGCGAGAGTGGAATGTACACTTCAAACTACATGCGCCAGAACAAACAGTTGTAGAAGCTTCTCTGATAAACGGGCGGATCACTTTGGTGACGGTAACGCCTGAGTCGCGAAGAAAAGATGTGGCACTGCCAGAATGGAAATGATATATTGCCTCAAAGCCATATTCTTACTATATTTGAACCCTGAAATCGAAAAAAATCAAATGCACCAATATGATTAAAAGAATTTTTTTGCTGTTAATGCTGGGTTGCATCTCAGCCCTGTCTTTAAAATCGATGAATGTATCCGTAGCCGGATTTTTCCGGACTCCCGACAGCGGACGAGAAGTGCTTAACTTTAACAATGGCTGGCGTTTTCTGCGTGGCGATATGGCCGGTGCCGAAAAAAGCAGCTTCGACGACCGAAGTTGGGAAGTGGTGGCCGTTCCGCACAGCGTACAACTGATGCCCGCCGAAGGAAGTGGTAACCGAAACTATCAGGGCATTGCCTGGTACCGCAAAACATTCGTGGTGCCGACATCTGCAGAAGGGAAGGATGTGACATTGCATTTCGAGGCCATCATGGGAAAACAGCAGTTTTATGTGAACGGAAAACTTGTTCAAACACATTTAGGAGGATATCAGCCCATTACCATCAATCTTACTTCGGCGGGAGTGCAGGCCGGCGACACTTGTGTAATTGCTGTGAAGGCCGACAATTCCGACGACCGCAGTTTCCCGCCGGGAAAAACGCAACTTACGCTCGACTTTGCTTATCACGGAGGCATTTACCGCGATGTTTGGATGATTATTAAAAACAAAGTGGCCATCACCGATGCCATTGAATCGAACACCGTGGCCGGGGGAGGCGTTTTCGTTCATTATGATAAGATTTCTGATAAAAGTGCCGACATCAACATCATCACTGAAGTGAAAAACAACACCGGAGAAAGGCAATCGGTGGTGCTCGAAACCACGCTCATCGACAAATCGGGCAAGGTGATTCGTAAATTCAACAGTCGTACCCGCCTGCTACCCGGACAAAAACACAGCATCACGCAGCAAACTACCCTTCTGAAACCCAATTTGTGGTCGCCGGTAAATCCTTATTTATACGAATTGCATTTCCAACTACGCGATGGCGATGTGAACCTCGACGGTGGCATGATACGTATCGGTATCCGCGAAGCTGTTTTTCGCGGAAAAGAGGGTTTTTTCCTCAATGGTAAACCTTACGGACAACTCATCGGGAGCAACCGCCATCAGGATTTTGCTTATGTGGGTAATGCAGTTCCCAACTCTCAGCAGTGGCGCGATGCCAAGCGCCTGCGCGATGCCGGTAGTACCATTGTTCGCACTGCCCACTACCCCATGGACCCTGCTTTCATGGATGCTTGCGATGAGCTGGGTATCTTTGTAATTGTATCCACGCCAGGATGGCAGTTTTGGAACCGCGACAGCACTTTTGCCGAATTATCATACCAGTACACCCGCAACATGATTCGACGCGACCGCAACCATCCGAGCGTACTCATGTGGGAGCCCATCCTGAACGAGACCCGTTTCCCGCTCGAATTCTCGCTTAAAGCGCTTGCTATCACCAAAGAAGAATATCCCTATCCCGGGGCTCCTCCTGCTGCAGCCGACATGCATTCGGCCGGGGTTTCGGAGCATTACGGGGTGGTTTACGGATGGCCCAGAGATGAGGGAAAAGTAGAGCAACCGATTTTCTGCCGGGAGTTTGGCGAGAATGTGGACGATTGGTATGCGCACAATAACAACAACCGCGCTGCCCGTCACTGGGGTGAAAAACCAATGAAAGTAGCAGCCCTTTCGCTGGCAAAGTCTTACGGTGAACTATTTCAATCGACCGGACAGTTTATAGGAGGTGCTCAGTGGCATCCCTTCGATCATCAGCGCGGCTACCATCCCGACCCGTATTGGGGAGGCATTTTCGATGCTTTCCGTCAACCCAAGTACGCTTACTACATGTTTAAGAGTCAGCAACATCCCGACCTGCAAATCGCAAATGTGGAAACCGGTCCTATGGTGTTTGTGCTCAACGAAATGTCACCATTTTCCGATTCCGATGTGGTGGTATTCAGCAACTGCGATTCGGTGCGTCTCACAGCCTATGATGGCAAACGGGTGGTTACCAAACCGGTTATCCGCGACAAAAATAAAATTCCCTATGCACCCGTTGTTTTCGAAAATCAATTCGATTTCTGGGAGATGCGCGACTTTACCTACATTCAGAAAAAACATGGAATGGTGAGTTTCCTGGTCGAGGGCATTATCGGCGGCAAAGTAGTGTGTAGCCAGAAAAAAATGCCCTCGCGGCGTTCCACCAAACTGCGCTTGTACATCGACAAACTCAACAAAGATCTGGTAGCCGATGGTTCTGATTTTGTGGTTGTGGTAGCCGAAGTGACCGACGATAACGGCAATGTGCGCCGGTTGGCGAAGGAAAATGTACTCTTCAGCATCGAAGGCGAAGGCGAAATCATTGGTGATGCAAGCATCTTTGCAAATCCGCGTCAGGTCGAATTCGGTTCTGCACCCGTACTCATCCGTTCGACAACCACACCCGGTACCATCAAAGTGAAGGCCCGTGTCGTGTTCGAAGGAACCCACGCTCCTACTTCTGCCGAAATCGAGTTCAACAGCATCCCATCGGACTTCGAATTTTGCCACCTGCCACAGGAACGCAGGCAGCAAAAAGCACAAAGCACCGATGCATCCACCCATGTAATTCAAATATCGGATGAAAAAAAGCGCGAACTGCTGAAAGAAGTGGAAGTGCAGCAAACTGAGTTTGGCGTGCCGTCGAAGTAATTTTTAACCTCATTGGTCACATTTTCCAGCCTTTCAAACGGAGATGCCAGCTATTTGCCAATTCAGCAGGGAATCCTTTGCAAGGATACAAGTTGATGTAACGGGGTGTAACAGTTTTGATAACAAGGGGCTGCTTTTTCAGCGCTTCACTTCTCCCGGTTTCGCAGGAAGTTCAAAGAAACAGGAAGCAAGTAAAAAAGGCAGAGCGAAAAGGGGGCATTGACTCTCTTTCCTCTCTGTTTTCGGCAAAAATATTTTCAAAAAATCATATATTTGCAGTCATGGGACTACTACTATTACCGATATTTCCGTACGACACGCAAATGATAACATAAACCCAACTTTCCACGCTTCTGCCCAAAAGAGTTAGTTATCAGTTAAACCCACCCGTGTTTTATATGAAATTGCTGCCATTTTGATTCATGTGAGATTATAACGTTCTGAAAATCAACATATGGATTTTGTGAAGATTATTCTGTAGTACCCCGGGGTTTTGGTGGTTTGATTTGAAATACAGACCTTTGCGTGATGCATTTCGACTTATCAGCACGTCCCTGTCCTTTCACGAAAAAGCCTGAGAGTTACTTTCGAATCAAGGAAAACTACCGCTACATAGCGGGAGTTGTTCGTAGTCGCATATTGTTGGTTCCGGGTTTTATTCCTGAATTAGATGCTGCCCAACGCAAACAGGTCGCTCAATTATTGACTTAAGTAATAGGAAGAAAAAAATGTCGTAATTTTTGATAGCTATTTTGAAATGGATTTTGGACTTGAGTGAGGGCGTTTAGCGGGCTAAACAACCGAATGAAAGCACAAAAGACGTTCAAAAGAGCATCAATTAATTATTTATGTTGTTTTTAAATACATTTAAAATCACTATTATCCGATTAAATTTAATATTGATTGAAAAACTCTCTGCAAAGCCTT
>CAYGJI010000095.1:0-8112 GCA_964350125.1 uncultured Paludibacter sp.
GTCCAAAATCCATTTCAAAATAGCTATCAAAAATTACGACATTTTTTTCTTCCTACTACTTAATAGTCAAGTTTAAGGTATAAAGTAAATTGTTGTTTTTCAATGAAGAAATTGTTAATTATTTTCCTGCTGATATTCATTTTCCAAATCGCTCAGTCAGCCCGTTATACCATCAGCGGCACGGTAACTGATGAATACAACGGAGAAACTCTTACCGGAGCAAGCATAACGGTCAGGGAGTTGCCCGGAACCGGATTAATTACCAATGCGTATGGCTATTATTCTCTGACACTTAACGAAGGAATTTACACTTTGCGCATTTCCTATCTTGGCTACAAAGTCACTGAAATGAAGATCAACCTCAAAAGCAATCAGCTCATTAACTTCAAACTTGCAGAAGAAAGCAGGGAGCTCGGAGAAGTTGAAATTACTGCTCGCAGAAAAAACGACAATATTACTTCGACAGAAATTGGCGTTGAACGACTGCAAATGAAAGAAATCAATCGCATTCCTGTATTTTTCGGAGAGGCTGATATATTGAAAACACTTCAATTAACTCCGGGTATCAAATCGGTAGGCGATGCAGGAGGAGGTTTTTTTGTGCGTGGTGGCAACAGCTCGCAAAATCTTATTCTGCTTGATGAAGCTACCGTGTATAATGCCAATCACCTGCTCGGATTTTTTTCAACTTTCAACAGCGATGCAATCAAAGACGTACAAATGTTTAAGGGAACAGCACCAGCCGAATATGGCGGGCGAATTTCATCAGTTCTCGATATTAAAATGAACGACGGCAATAATCAGTCGCATCATGTGGGGGGTGGTATCGGTCTCATTTCTTCCCGTTTAAATCTTGAAGGACCAATTGTAAAAGACCGCAGTTCCTATTTGATAACCGCCCGGAGAACCTATGCCGACCTGTTTCTCAAATTATCGCCTGATGAACTTGTCAATAATAATCAACTCTATTTTTACGATTTGAATATGAAATTTAATTACCGCATCAACGATCGTAACCGCCTCTTCCTTTCAGGTTATTTTGGCCGGGATGTTTTTGAATTTCAGCAACGTTTCGGCATCGACTGGGGCAATATTACCGGCACTTTGCGCTGGAATCATTTATGGACTGAAAAGCTTTTCAGCAACACATCGCTGATTTATTCGAACTATGATTATAAGGTTAATATATTGCAGGATGCTGGTTTCAGTCTCAAGTCCATCATCAACAACTGGAATTTGAAACATGAGTTTCAATACTATCCCAACAGCCGCAACACGATTACTTTTGGAGTTAATTCTATTTATCACACCCTGGTTCCCGGTCAGCTCGAAACAACCGATGATTCGGACTTTGTACCCACCAAATTGCAGGAACGTTACGCGGTGGATAATGGCATATTTATCAGCAATGTATGGAAACCCAATGCGAAGTTGAACATCAATTATGGCTTGCGATTTTCGGCCTATCATCTTTTTGGTCCAGGCGATTTTTACACATACCGCGATGGTGAAATTATGGACACAACCCGGTATGAACGTGGGAAAATTGTAAAATCCTATTACAATATTGAGCCCCGCTTGAATATCGCCTTGATTTTCGATCCGCGCAATTCGCTGAAAGCCAGCTACACACGTAAAACACAGAACCTGCATTTGATATCCAATTCCACTGCCTCATTACCAACGGATGTTTGGATATCCTCGGGCAATAATGTAAAGCCTGAAATCGGTGATCAGGTATCGCTTGGATACTTTGCTAATTTCAAAAATGATGAATACCAGTTTAGTTCAGAAATTTACTACCGGTGGATGCAAAATCAGATCGATTTGCGCAATGGTGCCGACATCAATGCCAATGAACATCTCGAAGGTGAATTGTTGTTTGGAATTGGAAGGGCCTATGGCTTGGAATTGTTAGTGCGCAAAAAACAGGGTGCCCTTACCGGCTGGATAGGCTACACCTGGTCGCGCACCGAAAGGAAGATGGATGGCATCAATAATGGCAGATGGTATCCAGCAAAACAGGATATAACACACGATCTATCGGTTGTTGCCATTTACGACCTCAACAAAAAATGGTCGCTCTCAGCTTCGTGGGTTTACAATACCGGAAATGCTGTTACCTTTCCGAGCGGTAAATATCTGATAAACGGGAATATGCAGTATTATTACACCGAAAGAAACGGCTACAGAATGCCTGCTTATCATCGACTTGATTTGGGAGCTACCTGGCAACTCCGGAAAACCAAAAAGTATGAAAGCAGTCTTAATTTCTCTGTGTATAACGCTTATGGTCAGAAAAATGCATTTTCTATTGATTTTGAACAGGATATGGAAGATCCTTCGAAAATAAATGCAGTGAAAACCTACTTATTCACTTATGTTCCATCCATAACCTACAATTTTAAATTCTGAAATGAAAACAAAATACATCATACTCTTAACACTTTTCGTACTGATTACAGGCTCCTGCAGCGAAATCATCGACATAGGTATCAATGCATCGGATGCGCAATTGGTTGTGGAAGCTAAAATGCCACAGGATGCCACTGCTATGGTAATCCTCACACGTTCGGTCAATTTTTACGACAGTTTGCTGGTTCCTGCTGTAACCGATGCAACTGTTGTAATCAGCGATGATGCAGGCAACAGCGAAATACTTACCATGACTTCACCCGGCTTGTATCAAAGCATCAATCTCACCGGCAAAGTCGGACGCAAATACAGTCTTTCAATACACACAAAAGATGAACACATAACTTCTGAAAGTCTTATTCCGGCACCTGTACCCATTGATACTGTGTATGCTGTCAATTCGATATATCCCGGTGGCGGACCTCCCATCCTTCCGGGTCAGAGAGCCGATTTCTTCGAAGTATATGTAAAATATACTGACCCTGCTTTTGAACAAAATTTTTACCGCATAATTCTGTATATCAATGGAAAGGCATCTCCGCGACTGTATATTTACGACGACAGACTTAACAATGGTAATCAGGTTGAAAATTTGCATGTAGTTTACGATCCGGAGTTGAAAGACGGGGATAAAATAGTGGTAGAAATGCAATGTATCGACAAAAGAGTTTATGAATACTACAAAAGCATGGGAAATTCCTCCATGGGTCCGCGCAATGCAACCAGTCCGGCTAATCCATACACCAACCTTCTGGGTGCCATACTCGGATACTTCAGTGCGCACACCGTTGATAGAAAAGATATAACCTTAGTTCGTTATAAACCCTGATTTCCTTCTTGATTTTGAGAAAAAAATTGTAGCTTTGTGACCTTAAATTCACGATATGCAGAAATTGAGTAAATGGCTATTGAAAACAGCTGGATGGAAGATAGTTATAGGGGAAAATGAACCTCCGAAAAGTATTGTTTGTGTGGCTCCTCACACCAGTAACTGGGATTTTATCATAGGCAAATTGTCCTATTGGGCTTTGAACAGACAAGCCTCATTTTTGATGAAAAAGTCCTGGTTTTTCTTTCCTTTAGGCAATTTGCTCACCGCCATGGGTGGTGTTCCTGTGGATAGGGGCAAACGCAGCTCTGTGACACAACAAATGGCCGATGAATTCAAAAAACGACAGGAATTTCATCTTGCAATCACACCCGAAGGAACGCGGGGGTTGGTGAGTAAATGGAAAATGGGATTCTACCACATTGCTGTTAAAGCAGGCGTACCTATCGAACTGGCCTACATCGATTATAAGAAAAAAGAAATGGGTGTAAAAATAGTGTTTGAACCTACCGGCAATGAAAAAGAAGATTTGAAATACATCCGCCGATATTATAACCAAGTCAACGCCCGTTTCCCTGAGAAATTTCACCGCATGCCGGATGAAGATTAAACTCTTCAGTATAAAGCATTATCAATAAAGATATTAGCAAGATGCTGAATTATCAGAAAACCGGACTTAAAACGCTGGACATTTACATCATTCGTAAGTTTCTGGGCACTTTCTTTTTTTCTATAATTCTGATATTAAGCATTGCTATTATTTTCGATCTGAGCGAAAAACTGGATAATTTCTTCGACAATAATGCACCTTTCAAAGCCATTGTTTTCGATTATTATCTGAATTTCATTCCTTACTATTTGAACATGTTCACGCCGCTGTTCACGTTCATTGCTGTTATTTTTTTCACTTCCCGACTGGCAGGAAATTCCGAAATTATTGCTATGCTGGCCGGAGGCATGAGTTTCAAACGCCTGATGCTTCCTTATTTAATTTCGGCTACCATCATTGCGGTCATGTCATTTTTTTTGGGTGGTTATATCATTCCACCTTCTACCGAAAAATTGCTGGCTTTTGAAAATCAGTACATTAAAAAGTTCAAGACCAATTACGCCCGCAATGTACAAATGGAGGTAGAGCCCGGGGTTATTCTCTATATCGAAAGATTCGAAATGGATCAAAACAGGGGATATAGGTTTTCGCTCGAAAAATTTGATGGCAAAATCATGATTTCGAGGCTTACTGCCGAAACGCTAAGATGGGATTCGGCATGGAACTGGACCATCAACGATTACTTGCTGAGAAATTTTAAAGGAATGCGGGAAGAAATAATTCAGGGAACCGAACTTGACACAGTTATAAAAGTTCAACCGGCTGAGTTTTTCATTTCTGCGCGTGAGAGCGCACAACTTAACAACACACGCCTGAGAGAACATATCGACAGACTGCAAGAACGTGGGATAGGCAATACCGGAGCCTTTCTGGATGAATATTACAAGCGGTTTGCCATGCCCTTAGCTGCATTTATCATGACTTTGATGGGTGTTTCCCTGTCGTCGAGGAAAGTACGTGGTGGCATCGGTCTACATCTTGGCATTGGATTGGCTCTCAGCTCATTATACATAATATTCTCGACACTGTCAACCTCATTTTCGGTCAGTGGGGCTATGTCGCCTTTCATGGCAGTATGGTTACCAAACTTTCTTTTTCTGGGAGTTGGTGCCTGGCTTTACTATATCGCTCCAAAATAGCAATACCTTTAAAAATCTACATAACATGTTTAAATTACTCATAATCAACCCTGGATCTACTTCAACCAAAGTAGCTGTTTTCGAGCAGGAGAATCAAATTCTCACCCACAACGTAAAACACTCGGCCCAGGAATTGCAACAATTCAAACGCATTATCGATCAGTTTGAATTCCGGTTACAACATCTGATGGATTATTTACAAGAAGTAAAACTGAATTTGAACGAAATTACCGCAGTGGTTGGTCGGGGTGGTTTTCTTCGCCCTTTACAATCGGGAGTTTACGAAGTAAATGAAAATATGCTCAACGACCTGCGACAATCGCTGAATGGAGAACATGCGAGCAATCTCGGGGCAGTATTGTCACACGAAATAGCAAGTCGTATTCCGGGTTGCAGGGCTTATATTGCCGACCCTGTTGTAGTTGACGAACTGCAGGATGTGGCACGAATCAGCGGCCTGCCTCAGTTTCCCCGTCGTTCAGCTTTTCATGCGCTGAATCATAAAGCAATAGCCCGAAAATACGCCAGGGACATTGGCACACCTTACGAAAAATTAAATCTGGTTGTGGCTCATCTGGGTGGTGGTATTTCAGTGGCTGCGCACAAACGTGGCAGGGTAATAGACACCAATCAGGCACTGGATGGTTTTGGCCCTTTTTCGGCACAAAGGGCAGGAACAATGGATGCAGGTGCTTTAATCAGAGTCTGTTATGCCGGCATATTCGAACAGGAGGAAATGCAGAAACTACTTGTCGGCCATGGAGGCCTGGTGGCCCATCTGGGTACTAACGATTTAAGAGCTGCATATAAACTGGCCCAAAATGGCGATTTACATGCGAGGCTCATTCTCGAAGCCATGGCCTATGGTGTTGGTAAAGAAATCGGTTCAATGTTGGCAGTATTGGAAGGAAAAGCAGATGCTGTAATTCTGACTGGCGGAATGGCCTTCAATGAGCTAATTGTGAACTATATCACAAAAATGATTCAGAAAATGTGTAAGGTCGTGGTTTATCCGGGTGAAGATGAAATGTGGGCATTGGCTACTGCCAGCCTACGTGTTCTTCGTGGGCAGGAACAACCCCGGGAATATTAAAATGAGCCGGATTTATTTCCGACTCATTGTATTGATTCATGAATTACGGTTCTAATCAGCCATGCAAATTACTGGATTTCAATCTGGCGATTCAACTTGCTGATAATCTCTTCCTTTTTCGGAATGGTTATCGCAAGGATGCCATTTTCATATCGTGCAGCAATTTTATCACCATCAGCAATGTTGGGCAAAGTAAATGTACGGCTGAACGACTGATAACTAAATTCGCGACAGGTAAACTGCTGTCCTTCCTTTGTTTCGTTTTCTACCTTCTTTTCTGATGAAACAGTGAGTAAATCACGGTTCAGTTCAATTTTGAAGTCGCCTTTTTCCAAACCGGGTGCTGCTACTTCAACTACAAAATCCTGATTGCTCTCTTTGATATTTACTGAGGGCAGTGTGGTGTTGGTTGTCGAAAAATTCTTGCGCGACCAATCGAATAAATCATTGTCGAAAAAACGATCGAACACCGAAGGATAATTGCGGGAAAATCTTACGAGTGACATAATAAAACCTCCTGTTACTTTAAGTTAAACATCTAAATTTATAATTTCGCCGGAGATTGTACAAATTGAATGCCGCTACCTTTAAAATAAATACAATTAAATCATATCTAATTGAATAACAACTGATTACAAGTCAGCGTGCTACAACAAAAACAAAAAATAAATCAGCCACATTGACACTTCATGCAAAATATTCATGTCATTATGGCTGATATTGTTGTTCCCATGCTATTTTTGCTTCAACAAATCTCTGATTTCGGTGAGCAGCAACTCTTCTTTTGAGGGTGCAGGTGGAGCAGGAGGAACGGCGGGAACTTCAGCTTCCTTTTTCTTTGCAGAATTCATTGCCTTGATCATAACAAATACAGCAAATGCAACAATGACAAAATCGAAAACAACCTGAATAAAGTTGCCATAATTAAGCGTTACTGCAGGAGCATCGCCAACAGCACCCTTCAACGTAACAGCCAAATTCTTGAAATCGACTCCACCTACCAGCAAGCCAATAGGAGGCATAATCACATCGTTTACAACAGAAGATACGATTTTGCCGAAAGCACCACCGATAATAATACCAATGGCCATATCGACCACATTGCCATGAATGGCAAACGTTTTGAATTCATCAATGAGTTTCATAATGCCTATAGATTTAATGTTAGAAAAATTAGAAAGTGTCATTTTTTCAAAGTATCTTCAAAACCGGTTCTGCAGCAAAACCAGCTTCTTTTCTTTCACATAGTCGGGACGCAAATCAGGGATTATACGCATATATTCTAAATATTGTATTGTCTTTTTATTTACAGTTACTTTCCACATAACCGGCCGATAACCATCATCCTGGTACTCACGGTAAAGACCTGTCAGCAGAATCTCATTATCATTGAGCCAGAATCCATCTTCCACAGTAACTGAAGGACCGACGAACATCAATCTGATACTTTGTTTTCGCGGCATATCATATAACAACACCTCAGTATCAGCTTCAGTTCCAAACTCCATTTGCCCAAGTTCATTTTCGAACAGAATAAAATTATAACCGTAAATGTCTAATATCAGGGTACTATCTGGCGAATAAATCAACAAATTGCTGATTTCGGGCGCCCAGGGTCTTCCAACAAATGATGTTATAATACCTGGAAGTGTATCAGTGCTGATTGATTTGAATGAGTCGCGGTGCACATGATAGGAACTATAATATTCGAGCCAGCCATTCTCCCCCGATTGCAATTCAACACTATCGTTATTCACAAACACATCCTGAGTTGTTGTATCAGGAACAGGTTTTCTGCACGAATTTAAAACCAGTGCAAGGATAATCAGGAGTTTTATTTTTGATTTCATACATTACAAAGTAACTGAAGTTTTTTCAACTTCACAAATTTAAATCAATTTTTAAACACATTAGTCACATAAGTAATAGGAAGAAAATAATGTCGTAATTTTGGATAGCTATTTTGAAATGGTGTTTTAGCCCCCTAAATAACCGGACAAAATTATACTTCAAAAAATGTAATTAA
>CAYGJI010000096.1:0-7399 GCA_964350125.1 uncultured Paludibacter sp.
AACATTTGTTCAAGGGATGTTTCGCTGAGCACCAGGCATTCGGCATTTTGCGATTTGAGTCTTTCTGCCCTGAGTTTTATTTGTTTCACACTCTCTTCACCTGAGATATAAAGGGTTTTAAGGTCTTGCATATTCAGCACAACCTGCAGCACCAGGGTTGATTTTCCGATACCCGGTTCCCCACCAATGAGAACCAGCGAACCGGGTACCAGGCCACCACCCAGCACCCTGTTCAGCTCGTTCGATCGGGTATCAATTCTGATTTCCTGAGTGGTTTCAACTTCTGAAATCAACACTGGCTTTTCCTTTACTATTTCGAGTCCGGCCAACTGAATACTCTGCCTGGTTTCTTTTGCGATAACCTCTTCCACATAGGTATTCCACTCGCCACAGGATGGACATTTTCCGATCCATTTGGGAGAATCATTGCCGCATTGCTGGCAGACGTAAACAGTTCTGGTTTTAGCCACTTTTTAAATTAAAAAGCGTCGATAATTGCTTTGAAATCAGCTACTTTAAGTGAAGCTCCACCAATCAAACCACCATCCACATCGGGATTCGAGAAGAGTTCCCTGGCATTTCCTGCATTACAGCTTCCTCCGTAAAGGATAGAACAATTTTCGGCGATTTCCTGTCCGTATTTTTCCACCAGAATACTGCGGATGAATGCATGCATTTCCTGTGCTTGTTCTGCCGAGGCTGTTTTACCGGTACCAATGGCCCAAACAGGTTCGTAAGCAAGTACTATTTTAGCAAAATCATCCGACGACAATTCGAACAACGAATCTACTATCTGAGATTTAACTACATCGAAATGAATATCCGATTCTCTTTCGGCAAGCACCTCGCCAATGCAGAAAATGGGGGTAAGTTCGTTCTTAAGCGCGAGTTCAACTTTGGCTTTCAGCGTTGCGGCAGTTTCGCCGTAATAGGCGCGACGTTCAGAATGGCCAAGAATCACATAAGTGGCCCCGGTAGACTTAACCATAGCTGCCGAAATTTCGCCTGTATAAGCACCTGATTCCTTATCGGAGCAGTTTTGTGCTGCAACAGCAATTTTGGTTGTATCGACCGCAGCAGCAACTGATGCCAGATGGATAAAGGGAGTACCGATAACCACATCGCAAGCGGGGCTTGCATTTTTTAATACCTCATTTAATTCGGCAGATAAAGCGAGCCCTTCCTGCAGGTTTTTATTCATTTTCCAGTTTCCTGCTACAATGTTTATTCTCATTTTGTTTTTTATATTGATGTTGATTAATTGAATTTTCTCCAGCTCATTTTTGCTTTGATGGTTCCGTTCCTGAGTTCCAGAACTCCGGGATTGGCTCTGATGATCGTTTTCAGTGTGATTGCATCTGACCGATAATAAGGGATGTTGAGTTGATGTTTTTTCTCAAAAGCATTGATATCTTCTATGGATGAAGCTGTGAGTATATACGTTTTGAGCTCCTGATCCTGATTCGCGCTTAGATAGTTTTTTATTTTGCCAATCCCCTTTTCATTGCTTTGTTCCAAATTCCAAAGTATAAAAAGATATGATTTTCCGGGGTACAAAAGTACCTGATCAGAAATATCATAATTGCCTGACAACATGGTTAATTCTTTTATAGGAGGTTCGTACCCCTTCTTTATCAACCGGCTTTCCTGACTCACAAACTGCCAGGTAGAATCGGGCAGGGCATCGAGTCCAAACACCTTTTGCACGCCATCTTTCTGATAAATAAATTTATACTCATATTCGTCAACTGGTGCATCTTGGGGAAATGACATTGCCTCTGGAATATTAACACCCACTTTAAAGGGTCTGAAATCAATCACTGGCAGGAACATCAGATTATATAGCATGAATCCAATCACTATCAAAGTACTCACAGCTAACATTCCCCATTCGACTACAGGGAGAAAAATCTTTTTAAAGTTTGAGTTTTTCAATAAAACAATGAATGCTATGATAATAAAAACTACATTTTTTGAGAAGGTTTGCCAGTTTGTCAGTTTTAAAGCATCACCAAAACAACCACAATCAGTCACAGGATTGTAAATGGCGATATAAAGGGTTAGCGGTGTCATTATCAGCATAAAAACAAATGCAACCCATGCTGATAGCTTCATTCGTATCTGCAAAAGCAGCCCTATACCCGTAAGAAATTCAAACAAAATCAGCACAAAAGCGGCAGGGAATGCAGCGATAGTAAAACCAGACCAGAAACCTCCGAAAGCTGTCAGATAATCTTCAATTTTATAAACTGTACCGAGTGGATCGACTGCTTTAACAAATCCTGAAAACAAAAAAACAAGTGCGAGAAGTACCCGTGCTGCATGAAGAAGTACAGCATTTACACCCAGCAAGCCCCCTGTATGGGTTGCATATCCTTTTTTAGATTTTCTTCTCAAGAATTTTCCTCCATTTTAATCAAACCGAACATGGCATAATTGATCATATCGAAATAGTTAGCATCGATACCTTCAGATACAAGGGTTTGTCCGGCATTGTCCTCTATTTGCCTGGTCCGGTTTATTTTCATTAATATCAGGTCGGTGTACGACTCCATACGCATCAAGCGCCATGCTTCATCGTAATCGTGATTTTTGGCACTCATCAAATCTTTCGCTGCCTGCATGTACCTGTTGTACAGGCTCATAGTTTGCTCGGGCGACAAATCATCGGCATCGGAAACACCTAATTCGAGTTGTATAAGACCGATGATTCCGTAATTGATTATTCCGATGAGTTCGGAGCGGATACCCTCATCGACTTTGGAGACTCCTTTTATTTCGATGCTTCGAATACGGTTTGCTTTGATGAAAATCTGATCGGTAACCGAACGGGTACGCATAATCCTCCACGAAACACCATAATCCTTCATTTTCTTGCTGAAAATGTCCCTGCAAATTGCAGCTGCCTGATCGAACTGATGATCGGTATTTGTCATATCGGTATATTTGTAATTTTGGCTTCGCAAAGATAATATTTTCCCCTGAAAAATACTGGATGAATTTAAAGTAAATCCACTTATATTTTGTGACATGAATCACATTTCATATATTTGTAGCAAATATAAATGTATGAGTTCCGATTGTAAGTTATGTCCCTATATTCCAGCTGCTGAATCGAAGCTGAATGACTGTCAGTTGAAGCAATTATCCGATAATCATATTGTGGTTGGCTTCAGGAAAGGAGATTCCATCATCAAGCAGGGTACTTATTCAACCAATATTATTTTTTTACGAAAGGGATTGGTTAAAATTCACATTACCGGACCTTATGCCGAGCAAATTGTAAAACTATCCAAACCGCCAACTTATCTGGGGTTGCCCACTACTTTCGGAGCAAAAATAAATCAGTATTCAATTACAGCGTTGGACGATTGCGAGGTGTGCTTTATTGATATCGGGGTTTTTAAGAATCTGCTGAAGGAAAGTGAGCATTTCTCAAGTGAAATCATTCAGGCTTTGTGTCGTTACGAACTTGATTCGTTTCGACGATGCGCTAATCGTACCCAAAAGCTTACCAGGGGAAATTTGGCTGATGTATTGCTCGATTTTGCAAACAATCTTTACAATTCCAACACATTTAGTTTGCCATTATCGCAATCGGAAATCGGTAATCTGATAGATACAAGTCGCGAAAGTGTTAGCAGGATGTTGTCGGAGCTCGAAAAAGATGGTATAATCAGCATGCAGGGCAAAACCATCGAAATTCTCAACAAGAATACACTCGAACTAATCAGTCAGAATGGCTGAAATATCTTGAAAATTCAGTTCAGTCGAGCACTTCGAGGCGTGCAAACTTGAGGAGTAGCGATTTCACCCCTTTCTCGCCAAAATCGATTTCCGCCTTTTCGTCGGCACCAGAACAACTGACATTCAACACCTTACCAATACCGAACATCTGGTGTTTTACAAATTTACCAATGGGAATGCCAGGATTAGAAGATGACGTCGCAGTACTTTGAACAATGTTTGAACCTGCCAGTTTACGAAGTTTTTTTTCCGGCTTTGGGTTCGCAGGTAGTTCATTTTTTGGATAGTATGTTTTCGTCTCAGGCAATTTTTTTCTTCCGAACATATTTCCCTCAAAAAGACCTTCTTTGTTTTCCCTGAAACTATTTTGTTTAGGTGCTGAAGGCTGATCAAGATAAGCAGGGTCAATATCCCGAATAAACCTGCTTGGTGTTGCCATATTGACCTGACCGTTGCGAAAACGCGATCTGGCATAACTGATATAGCAACGCTCCCCCGCCCTGGTGATGGCCACATAAAAAAGCCTGCGCTCTTCTTCGAGTTCACGTAGCGACTGCATGGCAAAAGCCGATGGGAAAAGTTCCTCTTCCAAACCCACTACAAAAACCACTTTAAATTCGAGACCTTTGGCTGCATGAACTGTCATCAGCGTCACCCTGTCATCGCCCGAATCTTTATCCGTATCCTGGTCGGTCAGCAACGATACCTCAGCCAAAAAGTCGGTCAACAACGCAGGTTCATCCTGCTCGTGTTTTGCTTCACTGAATTCTCGAAATGCATTGAGCAACTCCTGCACGTTTTCGCGACGACTCATGCTTTCAGGGCTCATATCGGTGAATGTATCGCTGATAATACCTGTGGTTCGCACTATCTGTTCGGCCAATTGCCAGGCATTGAGCACGTCACGCTGCTCTGAAAAAACATGAATCATATTCCTGAAAGCAAGCAACTTACTTGCTGTTCCGGCATTCACCGGGAGATTATACCTCAACGCATCGCCCATTACATCCCATGCAGTAACCTGATGCATTGCTGCACATTCGAACAGTTTTCCAACGGTAGTATCGCCTATACCACGAGCCGGCACATTGATAATCCGCTTCAATGCTTCCTCATCCGCATGATTGATCACAAGGCGGCAATAAGCAATCACATCTTTCACCTCTTTGCGCTGGTAAAACGACAATCCACCGTAGATCCGATAGGGAATATACGCTTTGCGCATTTGATCTTCGAGTACGCGACTTTGAGCATTGGTACGATAAAGCACAGCAATATCCTGATAACGACAATCATCAAATTCACTCAAATCACGGATATGGTTCGAAACCACTACACCTTCCTCAAAATCGGAATACACCTGCAGCACTTTAATTTTCTGACCTTTCTCCTTTTCGGAATAAACCTTTTTGGGTATCTGCGCGGCATTCTTATCTATCAAACTGTTTGCTGCGTTCACGATGGTTTGGGTAGATCGGTAGTTTTGTTCGAGCTTAAAGACCTGTGCAGACTTATAATTATTTACAAATTGAAGGATATTATCGATATTCGCACCTCGGAATGAATAGATACTCTGAGCATCATCGCCTACAACACAAACCCTTTCGTGATGTTCGGAGAGATTTTTAACTATCAGATATTGTGCATGATTTGTATCCTGATATTCATCTACAAGGATGTACTGAAAATGCTGGCGGTATTTCTCCAGCACATTCGGAAATTGCTTAAAAAGAATGTTTGTCTGCATCAGCAAATCGTCAAAATCCATGGCATCTGCCTGTTTGCAACGGATACTGTAGAGTTTATAAATCTCATGCAAACGTGGAATCCGCGCATTGGCATCAGCTTTAAGAATCTCAGTACCAGACGCATAAGCTTCAGGGGTTATCAAGTTGTTTTTGGCTGATGAAATGCGGCCATGAATCATGCCGGGCTTATAAAGCTTATCATCAAGCTTCAGTGCTTTGATAATTGATTTTATCAGCGAGGAGGAATCGGAGGAGTCGTAAATTGTAAAATTTCGGGTATAGCCCAGCAGTTCAGCTTCGGCGCGAAGTATGCGTGAAAAAACAGAATGAAAAGTGCCCATCCAAAGATAACGCGCAGTGCGCTCGCCAACCAAAGCTGCAATACGGCTTTTCATTTCCCGGGCTGCTTTATTGGTAAAAGTAAGCGCCAGAATCGACGAGGGTGCCAGTCCGCGTCTCAGCAAATAGGCTATTTTGTAGGTTAGCACGCGCGTCTTACCCGAACCGGCTCCGGCTATAACTAAGGAAGCTCCATCGATGTACTCCACTGCACGTCGCTGATTTTCATTCAATTCATTCAGAAAATCCATATTTTAAATTCTCATTAGACAACATTTAGCACATAACAACAGCCTGCAAAAATACAAAAATACAGGGTATAAGGATTACGCAAAATGACAAATTCCGCGATTTTTACATTTTGCACATACTATCGCTCGTTGTTAGCATGTCGGTTGAGTGATGCACTGAGGAGCAACGACTGCTCATGAAACATTTTACCTTCAGAAAAATGCAGTTTATAGTTAATTGTGCCCTTTACAAACCTGTTGTTTAAAAAACGCCAATAGGCCCTGCCCTGAAAATACTGACCCGACTGCAGTAAAGGGTTGCCCCAGTATAAAGCGTTGGAATACTTATTATAAAACTTCATCCGAGTGTCGCCCAGATAAAGTTTAGCATCCAGTCCTCCCCATTTTGAATCAACCGAAGCCTGTGAAACAAAAGCAAGGGGCAAATACGATTCGTACACTGCTGCACGTTCTCTTTCAAATCCGGCAAACAATCCTGCTTTGATTGTCAGAGTACTTCTCCAAAAACCATATTTTTCCTGATAACCCAGATTAGCGATACCCTGAATATTATCGCACACATGATGGAGAGGTATTTTGGGACTTGTATTGGCCAAATGAAACATATATGACTGTAAATCAGCAAAAAAACCTTTCCCAAAATCGTATCGTCCAGACAAACCCACAAAAAAGGACTCCTTTACTGTTGCTGATTGATTGCCTGTCCAATCAAGCCATACGTTTACAAATCGCCTTTTATTCCCGATTTCCCAGAAAATGCCATGCAGATTGGGGCGAAAATAATGCACTGAGTCCTGAATCAGAAATTCGGAATAATGCTGTACACTTTGTGAGCGTGGGAAAGAGCCTATCAGCAAACGTTGCTTTTTGTCGCTGAAACGGTAGTAAGCCAGTGGCATCACATCACTGATTCTTTCTGATGAACCCGCAAGCATAAGCATATCCACCCCGGCAATAATCTGCTGCTTGCTATCCAAACGCATGTTCACTGTTGGAATGAGATGCATCCCGGTCATGGTTTGCGGAATGGTAAATGAGGAACCTGCAAACTCGGTATTAGCAAAAAAATAATGGAAATCTGCTGAAAATGTGGTGTTTTGAGCTTCAGTTTGAATCGAATAAAACAACCCGGCAATCAGAACAATGGCAATAAATCTCATGAAATGACGTATATTGAATGGATTTTCACATCATTTGCAAAAGTACATTAATTATGCTGTATTTAATTATTTCAGCGAACAAAAAAGCTCCTTCATTCATTTAAGTAACAGGAAGAAAATAATGTCATATTTTAAACGTATTTAAAAACAACAT
>CAYGJI010000097.1:0-7351 GCA_964350125.1 uncultured Paludibacter sp.
TGCCCCCAAACACTCCCCACTCCCAGCAGCATCACTACTGCCAGCAGCCAAATTTTAAGTCTCATTTTTTTCATAAAGTTTATATTTAAATTGAATTTTTATATTAATAATCGTTGCAAAGATAGGCTTTCCATCAGGCTATCTTCATATTTTCAGTATTAAAATACAATTACATTATTACGCAAATTTGTCATTTTCAATTTCAACCCGGCAAATATAAATAAATATTTTTAAGCAAAGTGTCAAAATTACATTTATGTATCAACAACTTACGAAATGCGTTAATTTGTTGATTTGCTGATTTTAGGTATTTCCATCAACAGGCGCTTGAATATCGCCGAAACCGGTACTACTTATGCGAATGAGGTAAAGGTCAGGGACCTGCTCACCCGTGGCATTCGTCCATTGCAGGCGGATATTGTGTGCCGAAAAATTGGTCGGATAGTTCGAAGGTCCATTGTCGGGCTGCTGCCCTACTCCCCACACAGCATAAACATATTCGGGATGATCGATGAAGGGATTGCGGTTGCCCTGGATATTGTAAACCGCATTGTTGCGATTGGTTTCCTTAGTCGAAACGGAATCAGCCAAATGCCATTCGCCGGGCATTTGCAGGAACCACGGTTCAAAAACCGGAAAATTGTTGTTTTGCAACACGGCATCGGCCTGTGCAGAGTTGGCATACCATCCCGAAATCACATTTTCGTAGCGTGTAGCCATGTAGAGGTAAGTACGTGCAAAGTCGCCCTAAAGCAAGGTATTGGGATTTATCACCGGCAATATGAAGTTTTGCAAGGCTGTTCCCTGTAGTCGCGTTAAAAGTATCCCCCTCGATGTGGAATAGGTAATAGTTGAAAGCACATTGGCTAATGTTGCTTTTATGTTTACTTGTCCATTCTTCCCTGATTCAGCAAGCTCCTCTAAATTCTCAATCTTTATTATAAAAATCAAATGAAAACTCCCATTAGCCTCAATATCATTTTCGTGGTCACTTTCGGTTTTAATATTAATGAAAAAATCAGCTTTAGCCAGTTTTTCTTCCAGATTAAATGCCAGTTGTAAGGAGTTATCTATTTGATGACCCTTAACTTTATTAAAATCAAAAGTTTCAGGGGTATCGATCTGACTTTTAATCATCTTAAAGTCAAGTATCGATATTTTCTCCGGATTAAAACTATTCCTATCCTGCATTGCACATTTCATTTATCGGTTCGGATTGTACTGCATGTTGCCATACCCGATTGGTTGAACTATTTTCGATTCTGTTGTAACTTACAAATGTGTGTACTCTGCAAATAAAACCATTTTCAACAAATTCTTTATGGGAGGCTTTTTTAGGCACTTCTAAAAGTGGCTCGCCAAGTTCTGCCGACAACTTCGCCAGCGAACGTAAAGTAAAATTATGATCCCCACCCAGCCATTTGGATATTTCGGATGGCTTCTTTCCAAGCTTTTCAGCTAATTCTTTTTTGTTTAAGTCGTTTTTACGTAAAAGCTGATTGATACGAACCACAAGATCCGCATACCAATCAACAAATATCTCTACATCTTTTGGCGTGCTTTTCAGCAATCTGTCCACTGTTCTGCTTCTCATTATTCTAAAGTATTATATCATTTGTTCCCTGAAAGTTTACTAAATATCTTCCATCATCAGATATCTTAAGTAAACCTGATTGAAAGGCATCTTCTATCCTTTTTACAAAAGTCTGTGCTTCGTAAAATTTCATACTGAGTTTACTATTCTGTGCTGTATCTGCATTTTTTATCCCACCATTGAAAAGAATTACAATTTGCTCACTAACTCTGTAACAAAACAAACGTAGCGGAAAGTTGATACCTATATCTTTTATTTCTTCGACCCAAAGCTTTGGTTTTGGAGGTAATGCATGCGCCATTCGTTCAACACGATCAAAAAAATCATTCGTTGCTCCATACCTATTTCCAATACATCAGTTATTAATCTAAATAATTGTAATGCCTTGTCTTCATATGGATTACCGGAAGCTGCATACTTATCAAAAAAGATATCTGTTTCTGATGTTGTTTCATCATCACTTTCTAACCACATCACAGTATAAAAAGTACAAATATGACCTTCATCATACCATATTTCGAGTGCAAATGTATTCACTTTTAATTGAATTACGAAAATTTTATTTCACTTTTAAGTTAAATTACAAACAAACATCCCGGAATCATATTTCATACAGGGGGTTAAGAGTCCATATTATCTGGATATTCAGCAAATTTATTTTTTATTGCTATGACTGTAAATCGAAACTCTGTCTGTCGTGACATTTTTTACCTTTTGCGTTAAAATTTTGATAATTTGCATTGTAATGGGCAAAATGATTTTCGCTGCTACGGAATCATTGCGATTATTTTCAGCCACCCTGTTGTTAAATTGCAATCTGCACATTGCAAAATTGCAAAATTGTCATATCTTTGCATTCTGAATAATATCATGGAATCGTTTTACAGAACACATCAGGATTTGGTAACTCATGTGCAGTCGCCTGTGAGGCGTTTGCTGATGGATGAAATTGACTGGAATCACCGCCTTATCGGCATCAAAGGGAGCCGTGGTGTAGGTAAAACAACTTTTTTGCTGCAGTATGCCAAAGAGCGCTTTGGCAACGATCGTAAGTGCTTGTATATCAACTTCAACAACCTGTATTTTGCAGAGCATAGCCTGTTCGATTTTGCGGGTGAATTTTATGCCCGTGGTGGTAAAACACTGCTTGTCGATCAAACTTTTAAGTACGAAAACTGGTCGGCTGAGTTGAGGCAGTGCTACGACCAATATCCGGGTTTGCAAATTATCTTTTCAGGCTCATCGGTAATGCGGCTTATTGAGGATAATACGGATATCAGCGAAATTGTATCGGTGTATAACCTGCGGGGCTTTTCGTTCCGTGAGTATATCAATCTGAAAACCGGAAAAAACCTGCAGCCATGTACTGTGGATGAGCTGTTGAAAAACCACGAAGCTATCAGCACTGCCATACGTCAGGAAGTGAATCCCATGGAGTTTTTTCAGGATTATCTGCAGTTTGGATATTATCCTTTCTTTCTCGAAAGAAGGAATTTCTCCGAGAACCTGCTGAAAACCATCAACATGATGATGGAGGTGGATATCCTCCTGATTAAACAGATGGACCTGAAATATTTGTCGAAGATACGCCGGTTGCTGTTTATGATTCTCCGACAGGCTCCCGGACCTTCGAATATCAGTCATCTTGCCGAAGAAATTCACACTTCACGTGCCACCGTGATGAATTATATAAAATACCTGAAAGATGCCCGTTTGCTGAACACGCTGTATGCTGAGGGTGAAGATTATCCGAAGAAACCCAAACAGTTGTACGCTCACAACAGCAATTTGTTGCATGCGGTTTTTCCGAGTACCGTTGAGCGCGAAGCCGAACGTAAAACCTTTTTGTACAATGCCCTGCACGCTTGTCATAAGGTAAATATGAGTAAGTTTCACTTCGATTTTTGCATCGACCGTAGCATTAATATACGATACGATGCCAAATCGCAACCGCGCCACGGAACACGCACCTGGTACGCAGTCGATAGTCCGACCGTAACCCACAAGCAGGAAGTACCGCTCTGGCTTTTCGGATTTTTGTATTAAAAAATTGAAAGTAAAACTAACAAAAACTAACAAAATGGCTAAAGGAAAGAATTTTTTAACCTGTGATGGTAATCAGGCTGCTGCGCATATCGCCTATATGTTCAGCGAAGTAGCCGCTATTTACCCCATCACTCCATCCTCCACGATGGCTGAGTATGTTGATGAATGGGCTGCTACCGGCCGGAAGAATATGTTCGGCGAAACGGTGCAGGTTCAGGAAATGCAATCGGAAGGCGGAGCTGCTGCTGCCATGCACGGAACACTGCAGGCCGGTGCTCTTGCTACTACTTTCACTGCTTCACAGGGTTTATTGCTTATGATTCCGAACATGTACAAGGTTGCCGGCGAATTATTGCCCGGTGTGTATCATGTTTCGGCACGTGCATTGGCTTCCCACGCTTTGTCAATTTTTGGCGACCACCAGGATGTGATGGCCGTTCGCCAGACAGGTTGCGCCATGTTTGCCACCGGTTCGGTTCAGGAAGTGATGGACCTCGCTGCTGTGGCTCACCTTGCTGCTATCAAATCGCGCGTGCCTTTTGTACATTTCTTCGATGGTTTCCGTACTTCGCACGAAATTCAGAAAATCGAAGAGATTGATCAGGATGCCGTTACTGCACTCCTTGATCAGGATGCTTTGGCTGATTTCCGCAAACGCGCGCTTAACTCCGAAAATCCTGTGGTTCGCGGTACCGCCCAGAATCCCGACATTTATTTTCAGGCCCGCGAAGCATGTAATCCTTTCTACGATGCTGTTCCCGGTATTGTGGAGAATTATCTCAACGAACTGGCTAAAATTACCGGCCGCCAATATGGATTGTTCGACTATTACGGCGATCCCGAAGCCGATCGCGTGGTGATTGCCATGGGCTCAGCGACCGAAGCTATCCGCGAAGGTATCGACTACCTGCGTGCTCAGGGACAGAAAGTGGGCCTTATATCGGTTCACCTCTATCGTCCTTTCTCGGCCAAACATTTCCTTTCGGTACTTCCTGCTACTGCCAAACGTATTTGCGTACTCGACCGCACCAAAGAACCGGGTGCCGGAGGCGAACCGCTGTATCTTGATGTGAAAGATGTGCTGTATGGCACTGCCAATCAACCATTGGTGGTAGGTGGCCGTTACGGATTGTCGTCGAAAGACTTCACCCCTGCTCAGGTGCTTTCAGTATTCGAAAACTTAGCTCTCCCCTCGCCCCGCAATGGTTTCACTGTGGGTATTGTGGATGATGTTACTTTCACTTCGCTGCCAATGAAGGAAGAAATTCCGATGGGCGGAGCAGGTACTTACGAGGCTAAATTCTATGGTCTGGGTGCCGATGGTACTGTGGGTGCCAACAAAAACTCAATCAAAATTATTGGTGATAATACCGACAAGTACTCCCAGGCATATTTTCAGTACGACTCCAAGAAGTCGGGTGGTTTTACCTGCTCGCACCTTCGTTTCGGCGAAACACCAATCCGTTCGACTTATCTGGTAACTACGCCCGACTTTGTGGCTTGTCACGTACAGGCTTACCTGCGTTTGTATGATGTAACCAAAGGTTTGAAAAAAGGCGGAACTTTCCTGCTTAATACCGTATGGACTCCCGAAGAAGTTCAAACAAACCTTCCGGTAAACGTAAAGCGCTTTTTAGCTAAAAACGAAATCACACTATATATTATCAACGCTACCAATATTGCTCATGAAATTGGTTTGGGTCAACGCACCAATACCATCCTGCAATCGGCTTTCTTCAAAATCACCAATGTAATTCCTTACGATCTGGCTGTGCAACAGATGAAATATGCCATCGTAAAATCATACGGCAACAAAGGAGAAAACATTGTGAGTATGAACAACGCTGCTGTTGATCGTGGTGGAGAATATCTGAAAGTAGAAATTCCTGCCGATTGGGCCAATCTGGTTGATGAAGACGAAGCAGCTAACAACATGCCTGATTTCGTGAAGAATATCGTTGTTCCGGTTAATGCGCAGAAGGGCGACGACCTGCCGGTATCGATGTTCAGGGGTCGTGAAGACGGAACCTGGATGCAGGGTACCACCAAATACGAAAAACGTGGTGTGGCTGCTACTGTTCCTGTGTGGGAAATGGAAAACTGTATTCAGTGTAACCAGTGTGCTTATGTGTGTCCTCACGCTGCCATTCGTCCGTTTGTACTCGACGAAAACGAGCAGGCCAAAGCACCTTTTGCATCGCTGAAAGCCAATGGAAAACAGTTTGCCGGTATGACTTACCGCATACAGGTGGATGTGCTCGACTGTATGGGTTGCGACAACTGTGCAGAGGTTTGTCCGGGCAACAAAAACGGTAAAGCTTTGAAGATGGTGCCCATCGAAACACAGTACGAAAATCAGGATAACTGGGATTTTTGTGTTGACAATGTAAAATCGAAACAACATCTGGTAGATGTGAAAGCCAATGTGAAGAACTCACAGCTGGCCACTCCTCTTTTCGAATTCTCGGGTGCATGCTCGGGTTGCGGCGAAACTCCTTATGTGAAATTAGTAACTCAGCTTTTCGGCGACCGTCAGATGATTTCGAACGCAACAGGTTGTTCTTCTATTTACTCTGCCTCAGCACCATCAACTCCTTATACAACCACCGAAGAAGGTCGTGGTCCCGCATGGGCAAACTCCCTTTTCGAAGATAATGCCGAGTTTGGCTTGGGTATGTTGTTCGCCAACGAGCAATTGCGCGACCGCATCGAGCGACTGATGAAGTCGGCCATCGACGAAAACTGCTGTTCTGATGAACTGAAGGCCCTTTTCACCGAATGGATTGAGAATAAGCATGATGGAGAGAAAACACTTGTGTTGTCGCGTCAGATCAAGCCTTTGATTAAGGGTTGCAAATGCAGCTATTGCCAGGACATCGACGGATTGAGCCATTATTTGGTAAAACAATCGCAGTGGATTATCGGTGGTGATGGTTGGGCGTACGACATCGGTTTTGGTGGTCTCGATCACGTAATTGCTTCGGGCAAGAATGTGAATATCCTCGTACTCGATACAGAAGTTTACTCAAACACCGGCGGTCAGGCTTCGAAATCGACTCCCGTTGGTGCTGTTGCTAAGTTTGCTGCTTCGGGCAAAAAAGTGCGCAAGAAAGACCTCGGTATGATTGCCGCTACCTACGGATATGTTTATGTAGCTCAGGTAGCACTTGGCGCTAACCAGGCTCAAACACTGAAAGCCATTCGCGAAGCTGAGGCTTACAACGGACCATCGATTGTAATTGCATACTCGCCTTGTATCAGTCACGGATTGATAGGAGGTATGGGAAAATCGAACAACGAACAACAGGAAATGGCTATCAAGTCGGGATACTGGCATCTGTACCGCTACGACCCACGCCTCGAAGCCGAAGGCAAAAACCCAATGCAGCTCGATTCAAAAGAGCCACAGTGGGATCTTTTTCAAGGCTTCCTCCGCAGCGAAGTTCGTTACACCTCACTGCTGAAACAGTTTCCACAAGAGGCAGTAGAACTTTTCAAGGCTGCCGAAGATAATGCCAAATGGCGTTTCAACTGGTACAAGCGTATGAGCCAGCAAAGTTTTGAACCTGCTGTAGTTGCGGAATAAAACTCTGCAGCAATAAATAAAAAAATCCCGGCTTCCAATCAGAAGTCGGGATTTTTTATTAGAAGACCTTAACCTTTCGGGACAGGCGACGTCCCCGTCGCCGTTAGGCAAAAACCAGAAAAATA
>CAYGJI010000098.1:0-7231 GCA_964350125.1 uncultured Paludibacter sp.
TCCATTTCAAAATAGCTATCAAAAATTACGACATTATTTTCTTCCTATTACTTATAAGATTATTTATTTGACTATTTCTTGATTGCAGTCAGCAAAGGCCCTCTCCTCAAGGAGAGGGATTTAGGGTGAGGTGGTTTTATCTTTTCACTTCAGCTCCTTATTCGTAATTAAACGCTTTCTCCTCCTTATTGGCAAAGAATCCATACACTGTAATCACCACAAAGCAAGCGAGCGGCACAAAATACGATAGCGCCACACTGTTTAAAGAGGTTGAAATCAATCCCTGCAAGGAGGTCAGCAAAGCTCCACCGAGGATAGCCATCACGAGGTACGAGCCCCCGATCTTAGCATCGCCGGGTGTAAGTCCTTCGAGGGCAATACCGTAGATAGTCGGAAACATCAGCGACATAAAGAATGAAATAGCCACCATACCAACAACGCCGGTCATGCCAGGGGCAAAAATGGCCACCAATGAAGCCGACAAAGCACCAATAGCCGCAATAGCCAGCAATAAACCCGGTCGGATGTAACGCATGAGCGCAGTAAAAATGAAGCGCGACAGCGAAAAAAGTAAAATAGAAGTGAGGTAGAAAGTATTCCCGATATTTTCGGCGGTCGATGCAGCGTCGAGTTGCCACAAAGAACTCCAGCCGGCATACTTTTGCATAAAACCCGTCACATTTTCTGTCACGATCTGATCTGTAACGGGGTCAACCAGATGCAGTGTTTTCATTACATAACGGATGGTGTAGGACCATACACCGATTTGCGCTCCTACATAAAAAAACTGTGTAAGCACACCCATCGAATAATGTTTTCTTTTGAAGAGATTTCCCGTCGTTTTCCAGAAACTCATGGTCGATACATCTTTGGTGGCAGGCATTTTACGATAAGAAAGAATGATGGCCAGCGCCACCAACAGCACCACGCCCACACCCATATAAGTGAGCGTAACTGCGCTAAGTTCCCTGTGCTGGGCAATAAGCAATTCTGCATCACTCATTTGAGCTTTGTTGGCACTGAGTTGCGAAAGAATAAACACCTGACTCAGCAAAATTCCGGTGATGGAGCCAAGCGGATTGAACGACTGCGCAAAATTCAGTCGGCGTGTCATGGTTTCGGGTCGTCCCATGGTGAGAATATAAGGATTGGCGGTAGTCTCGAGCACCGAACAACCACCAGCCATCACATAAATGGCGAAAAGGTAAAATCCATAGGAGTTCAACTGACTGGCCGGATAAAACAGAAATGTTCCAAGGGCATAGAGTGCCAAACCCACTACAATTCCCGACTTGAAATTATATTTGCGGATAAGCAGCGCGGCCGGAATGGCAAAAACGGCATAAGAGCCATAAAAAGCAAGCTGAATAAAGGAGGTCTGGAAGTCGGTCATCTCCAGTATATTTTTAAATGCTGCAAGCAGCGTATCGGTCATGTTGTTGGCTACCCCCCAAAAGAAAAACAAGGATGTAACTAAAATGAAGGGCACCAGATAATTGCGACCATCGGCACCTTTCAGCAGCGGTAAGTTTGATTTCGACATGTTGTTTTATTGATTTAAAGTTTAAAAATCAGTTCCATTTTCTTCCATTTGTCCGATGAGCCGGCAGCCGGATCGCATTGCTGAAACTTAGCCATGAAAACTTCCCATTCGGCTTGCCTTTCGAGCGTGGCTAAGCGACCAAAAGCCTCGTCCCACTTGAAATCTTCGGGCACTTCCACTATCATAAAGAGCTGATTTCCATGGATGTATATTTCCATGTCCAGGATACCCACGGCTTTGATACCCGCAGGAATCTCGGGCCAGCGATTTTCGGGTCGGTGCCAGTATTTGTACTCTTCAATCAGAGCCGGATCGTTTTGCAGCTCAAGCGTCTGACAAATTCTTTTTGTTACATTCATCATTGTGTTTAATTTTTGACAGGATTTTCAGGATTAACAGGTTAAAGTAGGCATCCTGTTAATCCTGTCGTTATATCTTGATGATAATTAAATTCAAACATTATCATAATCTGCCCTTTAAACCGAATTTCTCAGTCTGATTGTTGTCGGCAAATATTCCTGTACAAATTGCTTATTCAGTATAAATTCTGCAGCCTTTTCTCCGAGCAACCCAAAATCAATACTGATGGAGGTAATGCCGTTTTTAATCACATCCAGAATCGGGTCATCGTTATATGCCATCAGCCCTATATCTTTACCCAGTTCAAAACCATGACGATCGGCTTCGTGAATTGTCCGCACCAGATCATCAGTTTCAATACAAAGATAGAAAGCGCCCTTTTCCACACCCTTCCATTGTTTCGGGTTGCGCACAATCTCACATTCAAAACCTTCATCCTGAGCAAATCGCTTAAAAAAGTTGATGGCACTCGCCGGATGGCAATTATCCTCAGGGAAAACCAGCACCAGTTTTTTGTATTTCTGCAACGCATCCCGGAACGATTTCAGACTATCGTAAAGCGCCTGATCGAAATTCTGACACAGAAAAGCATATTCCGATTTTTCAAAACCTCCGAAATCAAGCAGCAGTAATTTCTCATTGGGAATCATCTTCAGTACTTCCGAAAACTGTGTATTCGAAAAATTCATCACGGCGTACTTGCTGTAGCGACCCATACTTTCGCGGATGATGGTTTCGAAAAGATGTTGGTTATACTGATGAAAAATCAGATCCACTTTGTAGCTATCAGGCAGATACGATCTGAATCGCTTGTACAGATGCTGTTTAAAAGGCGAATAATTATCGAGTAGCAGCAATACATGATGCACCTCTCCCCGCACGAAATACCCTTTTTGCGGATTTGAGTCAATCAGTCCGCGCCGTTTCAGCTCTTTGTATGCTTTGAAAACCGTATCGCGCGACACTGCGTACTCAGCACTTGCCTCGTTGATCGACAGCAGATTGTCGCCCACCTGCAGCTCACAGTGCATGATAGCTGCACTGACTGCATCGGCCAAAGCTTTAGTTTTCGAACGGGAATGACTGAAATCGACCTTCATACAAACTGTGCTGAACTGTGCTGCAAAAGTACAGTAATAATCTACGCACACAATAAAGTAAAATCATGTTTTACAACATATTTTTACGGGAGTCCACCACTACAGCACAGGCAGCATCGCCGGTGATGTTAAGCACAGTGCGGAGCATATCAAAAATTCGGTCAAGGGCATATAGCAATGGAAGTCCTTCGATGGGGATACCAGCCGAAACGAGCACAGCCACAACCAGCAAAGTAGGGCCAGGAACACCAGCCTGACCCACCGAACCAACACTGGTAGTGATGAGGATGGCCAAATACTGAGCGAATGACAGTTCGATACCGTAAAGTTGAGCAAAAAACAGTGCAACAAGTGTGTAGTAAATCGCATTGCCGGTCATGTTGATAGTGGCACCAAGCGGCACCACAAAACCGGCTGTTTGCTTGCTAACTCCGAGTTTTTCTTCGGTGGTTTTGAGCGTGACAGGTAGTGTAGCCAGCGAAGAAGAGGTTGATAATGCCACCAACTGAGCGCGAATCATCGATTTAAAGAAATGAATAACGCTAACTTTAGAGAACAGGCGGATGGTAAGCGGGTAAACGATTAGCAGTATTATCAGTGCGGCAATCACATTCACCCAAAAGAGTTTTCCCACACTCCAAAGCATGCTGAATCCGAAAGTGCCGGTGGCATCAGCCATGAGTCCGAAAACTCCTATAGGAGCTACCCACATTACCTTGCCAATGCACCAGATGAGTGCATCGAGCACGGTATTGAGGCCACGGAGGAGCGGTGCCTTCTTAGCTTCGGGAAGCGCACTGATTCCAAAACCGAAAAATAATCCGAAGAAAATGATTTGAAGTATATTACCATCGGTGAGCGACTTGATTGGATTGACTGGAATCAGTTCGAAAATCATTGGCCAGAATTCCATAGCTTGAGGTTCAGCATTATAGCTGCCTTCGGGGAGAAACGAACGCACGGCATCGACCGAAATACCGGCTCCCGGCTTAAACCAGGCACTGAGCAGCATGGCGAGCAGGATAGCCAAAATGGTTGTGATGAATATGTATGATAGGGTTTTAAGCCCGATGACACCGGCCGAACGGGTAGCTCCCAGCGATGCAGAACCCGAAACGATTGAGATAAAGACGAGCGGCACCACCAACATTCTGATAAGTTGAATAAACAAGGTACCAAGGGGTGCGAACATTACAGCCTCAGCACCCATCAATCTACCAACAATTACGCCGACTGTCATAGCTATAAGTATCTGAACACTCAGATCTGTGATAACAGACTTAAAATTTCCTTTCTTCATTGTATTACTTTTCCCACTAAGTTCCGACATAATTTGGCTTACTTGCATTGTCGGGGCTAACTATCTAACAGTTAATTGTTATTACTAAATTTTACTCTACAGTCCCCAACTGATCCCTCCTTTAAAACTGAAGCCAGGTCAATCAATAATTAACCAAACACCAAACAGCATATTATCAAATCATGAAACCAAAACAAGGTTTCATGATTTGATGAATCCCAAAAAAGTTTATGATCATACTACTTTTAAGCTTTTTAGCATCAAAGGTAGAATAAATTTCTTACAACCATTTCTGTTTTTCGAACATTGCGAGCAATATTTGCGGATAAACTTCGATTAGAAGCATCATTTTCAAATCTTAAATCTTGCCACTTTTGCCTGACAAATATCCGAACCTTTTTTGGATTAAAAAAAAATCCTACCTTCGTGCCAGTATATCAATTAAAAATCCCAACAAGATGGAAATATTCAATCTCGAACCAACATCGCTCTGGAAACATTTTTACAGTCTTACCCGCATCCCCCGTCCATCCGGAAAAATTGAACCTGTCGGCACCTTTTTGGCTGATTTCGGTAAATCACTTGGTTTGGAAACGCTCCGCGATGCCGCAGGCAATGTGTTGGTACGTAAACCGGCTACTCCGGGCATGGAAAACCGCAAGGGCGTGGTGCTTCAGGCACATATGGATATGGTTCCACAAAAAAATACCGGAGTTGCCCACAATTTTGAAACCGACCCGATTGAGGCATACATCGATGGCGAATGGGTGACTGCCCGCGACACAACTTTGGGGGCCGACAATGGCATTGGTGTGGCTGCTGCTATGGCTGTGCTCGAATCGAAAGATATTGCGCATCCTGCCATCGAAATGTTTATTACAGTTGATGAAGAAACGGGTATGCACGGGGCTTTTGGATTGCAACCCAACTTTTTGCAGGGCGATATCCTCATTAACACCGATTCGGAAGATGAAGGTGAATTGTATGTGGGTTGTGCAGGTGGCATCGACGCCAATGCGGAGTATCAGTATTCGGAAGTGGCTGTACCTAAGGGAGATGTTGCTGTAAAAGTGAGCCTGACAGGTTTGAAAGGGGGCCATTCGGGAGTGGACATTCACCTGCAACGTGCCAATGCCAACAAACTGATGTTCCGATTGCTGAAAGAAGCTGTAGCTGATTACGAAGCTCGTTTGGCATTGATCAGCGGGGGTAGTTTGCGCAATGCCATCCCCCGAGAAGCATTTGCAGTAGTAACTGTCCCTGAAGAGGGAGTGGATGATCTGATGGGTCTTATTGAAGAATATCAGGAGTTGTTTGTAACAGAATATCGGGGTGTTGAAGATAATATCACTTTGGTGGCAGAAAAAACGAATTTGCCCACAGGATTAATTCCCGAAGAGATACAGGACGATCTGATTAATGCCGTAACTGCTTGTCCGAATGGTGTATTCAGGGTCATTCCTGAACTTCCCTCGGTAGTGGAAACCTCCAATAATTTGGCTATTGTAAAATCATCAGGGAACAAAATCGAATGCAAATGTCTTATTCGCAGCTCAGTAGAGTCGCGCAAAGAAGAACTGGCTTCGATGGTGGTGAGCACTTTCTCGCTCGCAGGAGCCAAAGTTGCACTTACCGGTGGCTATCCCGGATGGAAACCCGATCTGCAGTCGCCCATCCTGAAAGAAATGACCAGGGTGTATGAGGATAAATACGGAAAAACGCCCAAAATCATGATTATCCATGCCGGATTGGAATGCGGCATCCTCGGAATGCATTATCCGCAAATGGACATGATTTCCTTTGGCCCAACCATCCGCTATCCTCATTCGCCGGATGAAAAAGTAAAAATTGATACAGTTGCCCGTTTCTGGGATTATTTGGTGGCAACCCTCGAAAATATACCACTTAAACAATAAAATTTTAACCACATTAGTCACATAAGAATATTAAAGCTATGCTGTATTACCAAAAGTTAAACAGCTTATGTTTCTTATGTGACAAATGTGGTTTATATTCATTTTAATTTTAAACAGTCCTGAACAGCACGTCCAACGGCTTACGCACTTTGGCATAATGCTGCACATCATCGTCGGATGAACGATAGCCAATAGCAGCTACAACTACAGCACTGTAACCAATTTCGTTCAGACCGAGAATTTCGTTGTATTGGGCAGGATCAAATCCTTCCATCGGACAGGCATCAATTCTTTTCGATGCGGCAACAGTGAGCAGATTGCCCAGTGCGATATAAGCCTGACGGGCATTCCAGTTGTGCTTTTGCTCCTGTGTACGACTGCCAATTGCGCCTTTCATAAAATCGGCATAGCCTTTCAGTGCCTCTGTGGTCAATCCTCTGGTAGTAGCTGTCAATTCGATGAAACTGTCGATATCGGTATCAGTCATATCCCCGGCAGCACAAAACACAAATAAGTTTGATGCATCGGTTATCTGCGACTGACCCCAGGAAGCTTCACGTAATTTTTCACGCAACTCCGGATTCTGCACATCGATCACTATATAAGGTTGCAATCCATAAGAAGAAGCAGTTAGACCGACAGCTTCTTTCAACTCGTTCAAATCTTCCGCAGCCAGGGTGCGGGTATTATCAAATTTCTTGGTGGCATAGCGCCATTTTAAACTATCAATCATCATGGGTTTATTTTTTAAAATTGTTTGATGATGCAAAAGTAATCTGTTACAACCATCCGGTCATTATAAAAATATGGCCCTTAATTACAAAAAGCCGATGTTCTCATTGTTAATTTACTCAAACTCCCGATATCTGCATTTGCACGGCCGAATCACTTTTTAACTGATTGATTAAGTCCGCTTAAATATTCCGGCCAATCGGGGCATGAATGGCGGTTTTGCGTAATTTTCGGGCTTTAAACTTACTTTTACCAACACCTTCAGATAATTAAAGCATTT
>CAYGJI010000099.1:0-1506 GCA_964350125.1 uncultured Paludibacter sp.
AGGCTCTTCGCCTCTGGCTTTGGCATAACTGTACAAATCTTCGAGGGTAAGTTTGCCTTCCTCAAACTCTTTTCCTTTTCCTGCATCGAACGAGGCGTAACGATCTTTCAACATTTGCTGATAGGGCGATTCTTCGAGGATGGCTGCAGCGGCTTCGAGCGCACGTGCAAAGGCGTCCATACCTGCAATGTGTGCGATGAAAATATCTTCCAAATCGGTGGAATTACGACGGGTTTTGGCATCGAAATTTGTGCCACCACCTTGCAATCCTCCAGCTTTCAGGATTACCAGCAGCGCTTGCGTCAGTTCGTACACATCAATCGGGAACTGGTCGGTATCCCAGCCATTTTGTGCATCACCACGGTTTGCATCAATGGAGCCCAGCATTCCGGCATCGGCTGCACACTGTAGGTCGTGCTCGAAAGTATGTCCGGCAAGTGTTGCGTGGTTCACCTCGATATTCAGTTTGAAATCTTTGTCCAGGCCATGTGCTTTGAGGAAACCTATCACAGTCTCAGCATCCACATCATACTGATGTTTCATGGGTTCCATGGGCTTGGGTTCGATGAAGAAAGTTCCTTTGAAGCCTTTGGAGCGTGCATAATCGCGTGCAGCCTTCAGCATTTGAGCCAGATGTTCCTTTTCGCGTTTCATATCGGTGTTGAGCAGACTCATATAGCCTTCGCGACCACCCCAGAACACATAGTTTTCGCCACCCAGTTCGATGGTAGCATCGAGGGCATTTTTAATTTGCACTGCGGCATATGCAACCGAGTCGAAGTTGGGATTGGTAGCAGCGCCATTCATGTAACGCTTGTGACTGAACACATTGGCTGTTCCCCACAACAGTTTGATGCCTGTTTCGGTCATGCGCTGTTTGGCATAAGCCACAATCGCTTTCAGGTTGGCTTCATATTCTTCGATGGAAGTACCCTCATCCACCAAATCGATATCGTGAAAACAATAATATTCTATGCCCATTTTCTGCATGAATTCAAAACCGGCATCGAGCTTGTCTTTGGCAGCCTGAACTGCATCTGTTGCCTGGTTCCATTCAAAATCTTTGGTCGGACCGCCAAACGGATCGGCCGATTCGCCACAGAGCGTATGCCAGTATGCCATCGAAAACTTGAACCAGTCTTTCATCTTGCGGCCATACACTACTTTTTCAGCATCATAATAACGGAAAGCAAGCGGGTTACGGCTTTCCTTACCTTCAAATTTGATTTTTTCAATCGCGGGAAAATAAACTTTTGTACTCATAATGATTTTATTTACAATTTAAATTATATGATTTTTATCTCTTTGTGAAACTCTGTGAAATAACCTGCTTGCTGTAACACAAAGGTTAGCAAAGAAAATACAGTAACCGATTACTAAACATTAAACCTGAAAATGGATTTAAACTCTTTTTTTCCACAAATTATATGCTTTAACTGTTGCCTCAACGTCCTCTGTTACAGGCTCAACAACCAGCACTTTGCGCAAGGTTGCAAAAGCTTCTCC
>CAYGJI010000099.1:1606-7017 GCA_964350125.1 uncultured Paludibacter sp.
GGATTTTCGTTTCCAAGTACCCTTTCAGCGCCGTTGCCGAAAGGAATGATGCTCAAACCTTCGCTACCGATGACAATGCTTTCGGCCAACATGTTCATTTCCGCATAACTGATGCCTTCGGGCGCCACATTGTTTTTGATCCAGGTGTTGAGAATGGCTGTTCCATTGATACACAACAGCACGCCCACACGCGAAGTTTCGGTGCTATGATTCACATGCGCAAAGGAATTGACGCGTGATTGAGGATCGTACTGTGCATTACCATTGACACCGTAAACCACTCCCGAAGTGCCGGCTGTAGCTGCAATTTCGCCCGGGTTAAGTACGTTGAGCGACAGCGCATTATTGGGTTGATCGCCGGCGCGATAGGTCACCGGAGTGCCGGCTGCCAGTCCGAGTTCGGCAGCAATATCAGCTTTCAAGACTCCCTGTACGCCAAAAGTGGGCACTATCTCCGGAATCATCTCCATACCGAAACCAAAAAAATCAAAGAGAAAACCTGCGGGTGCTTCGGCTTTAAAATCCCAGGCAATGCCTTCCGAAAGACCTGATGCAGTAGTAGCCGGATTTCCGGTCATGCGCATGGCCACATAATCGCCGGGCAGCATGTAATAAAGTGCTTTTGCGAAAATTTCAGGTTCATGCTCCTTCACCCAGGCCAATTTGGCTAAGGTAAAATTGCCCGGAGAATTGAGCAAATGCCCCAGACACTGTTGTTCTCCCAGCCCGTTCAGTGCTTGTTGGCCGTAAGGTACGGCACGACTGTCGCACCAAATGATCGCGTCGCGAAGGGGCTGCAACTGTTCATCAACCAGCACCAGTCCGTGCATCTGATACGAAATACCGATAGCCCGGATATCGACGGGATTCACATTCGCGGCCGACAAAACCGAAGCAGTTGCCAGCTTCAAATTCTCCCACCACATTTCAGGGTTTTGCTCAGCCCATCCCGGCTGCAACGACTTCATACCCATTTCCTTCTTCGGAAAGAAATCACTTGCCACACACTCACCCGTAGCCGCATCAACCATGCTTGCCTTTACCGAGGAGCTTCCTAAATCGAAACCAATTAAATACATTGTTTACCACATTAGTCACATAAATCCCATTAGTTAATCTGAAATGAAATCACAATTTAAAAATTGAAATTGAACCTGACCAATTCTGGTTTTTTTGCAAATTCCGATTTTCTAATTTGAGTTACGTGGTTACATTATTTTTGTTTTTTATCAAACTTATACAATCTCGCCGCCCGATGTGCAACGCCTTTTTCCACTTCATCCAAAGGAACAACCCAGGGCCACTGTGCCACTTTCTTTCTGAAATTCCGGACATCCGAATTCAACTGATGCACAGTATCATACAGCAGCTGCAATTGTGTAAGCGTAAACTTCTTAGGCAATAATTCGAACAACAGATGTGGCTCCAACTCAACCTGGTGACGGATATATTCCAATCCTCTGCCTATGATTTCCTTATGGTCGAAAGCCAGATTCATGGTCTGCAATTCTTCCAGATTAACCCAGTTGGCGCGGGTATTATCACGGGTAATCTGTATTTTTCGGTCGATTTTAATCAATGCCACATAAGCCACAGTCACTATGCGGCCAATTTTCATTTGCATGGTGTTTTCAAGCCACAAAATATCTCTCGGGTTTTTGGTACGACCGGGACCGCCAAAGCTCCGGAACTGACTGAGATAGATATTTTTCAGTCCGGTTAGTTCATTCAACACCCTCGATGCAGCATCATCCAGGTCTTCATCAGCAAGGATTATGCTCCCAGGAAGCTTCTTATCATTGTACAACTGATGATTCTCCGCTATCGATCTTTCGATGAGCAACACCTTCAATAGCTCACCATCGAATCCGAAAACAACGCAATCGACCGAAACATGGGGGTTATAAATTACTTTCATTTGTGCCATAGTCGCTTTTCAATATGCAAAGATAAAAATAATTTGCAGTAATAAAAAAGACTTAATTGATGTTATAAAACACATTATCAGCATTTTAAATACTGTAATAATTACAATATGTCTTCGTATTATATTGTGATATTTACAATAAGTATTTATCTGTAAATGTTGAATAAATTCCTGTCAGTAAAAGGAATTATCCGGAGGATGATTCAACTGCATCCTAATGTACAATTACAATAAGTTTTTGGGAAATAAAGGTCTGTAATGACAGAAAAATTTTATATTTGTGGCCAATAAAATGATACAGTCATGGATGATAAAATCAAAAACACCTGCACCTGGCCGGGCAACGACCCTTTGATGCAGCAATATCACGACGAAGAATGGGGAATTCCTGTACACGACGACTGCAAATGGTTCGAGTTTATGGTGCTCGATGCCTTTCAGGCTGGATTAAGCTGGAAAACAATACTACATCGCAGGAAGAATTTCAGGATAGCATTCGACCATTTCGACGTTGTAAAAATTGCCGGATACGATGAGCATAAAATTCAGGAACTGATGCAGGATACGGGGATTATCCGCAATCAGGCAAAAATAAGGGCAACCGTTAATAATGCGGCAGCTTTCATCAGGATACAGCAGGAATTCGGGAGCTTCGACCAATATATCTGGCAGTTTACTGACCGTAGTACCATTGATAATAAATTCAACGAAACAAAGGAAATCCCTGCCAGAACAGAATTATCCGATCACATAAGTCGGGATTTGAATCAAAGGGGATTTAAGTTTGTTGGTTCTGTAATTTGCTATTCAATGATGCAGGCAGCCGGCATGGTCAACGATCATCTTACAGGTTGTCACTGCCGGAATCACTGATTAAGTTTGCGTGCCTTCCATCACCTTCCATAGCATATCATCCTCCGGAACAGGGGCAGTAATGGAAAGAATTGCTTTGCTGACTGGATGAGCAAATTCGATATGCCGGGCATGTAAACTGATACCGCCATTTTCATTGGAACGCGGAAACCCGTATTTCAGATCCCCTTTGATGGGGCAAGCCATTTTTGACAACTGACACCGAATCTGGTGATGCCTACCCGTTTCCAGAATAATTTCGAGCAGATAATATTGTTCAGAACTACCTATAAGCCTGTATGTTAACACTGCCTTTTTGGAATCAGGCACTTCTTTCTCAAATGCGTATGATTTGTTCTGTTTTTCGTTTTTAATTATATAATGCTGCAACCTGCCCTCTTTAAAAGTTGGTTTGTTTTTCACTATCGCCCAATAGGTTTTTCGGATTTGCTGCGTTCGAAACATCTCATTCAAACGTGTCAGCGCTTTGCTGGTGCGAGCAAACAACACCACACCGCTCACAGGTCGGTCGAGGCGGTGCGTTACACCCAGAAACACATCTCCTGGTTTATTATATTGCTTTTTAATATATCTTTTTACAGCCTCCGATAAGGGTTCGTCGCCTGTTTTATCGCCCTGCACAATTTCCGAAGTGGTTTTGCTGACGGCTATGAGATGGTTGTCTTCGTAAAGAATTGTCATTTTTTTGGTCTACTGTGTGAAAAAGTTAAGTTGCGTAAGAGTAGGGCAAAATGATTGGCTCATTGCTAGGAAATGCCAGCTAATCAGATGTCTGAGTTTTATATGCCTGTTACTTTCCAACCATTTTCGCCTCTTTAATATATTAATATGTCTATCAGTTGAATATTTTCTAAGGATTACAGTAATCGCAATACATGGGATCTTCAGTAGTCTTCTTGTTTGGAAACATTTCTTCCTTTGTAAACTCACAATGCTGGCATATATAAATATAACAGAGTGTTGATTTTGTAGGTAAACCGCACGAACTGCACTTAAGTCCTTTTTTGGCATCTGTAATTCCAAAACCAGGCATATGACATTGAGGGCAGGTAGATTTAATTTTTTGAACCAATTTCTCTGTAGCCATTTGAATCACATTCATTCGGGATGGGTTATACATAGCTCTCATATCTGTTTCCACATATACAGTGTTGTATTTTGAATATAAGCTGTTAAATGATTGCTTTAATATTTCAATATCTGTTATCCCTTTGTAAATATCTGTATTCTCCTCTTTTGATTTGCGGAGAATTAATCCGTGAGTAGGAAAGCTGACCTGGTAAGCAAACGCTAAAAGCTCTTCTTCACTTCTTATTTGCTTGCCGTTAAAATTAGTTGAAGTGCTTAATTCTCTCACAATAACTTCTATGTTGTTTTTTGTGTCAAGAAAAATCAAAAACTCATCATCGGCATTTACGAAAAACATAGTTGGATGCGGACCAAATGAACCCTCGCTTGCAACTCCTAAATCGCAATTACTTTTTTTCATTGCTTGCAGGCATTTTTCTCTGGCAGTTGCAATTGGGTCAAGTTTTCTTTCTATTTCACCTGTGAAAGTACCTAATTCATCGGTATCAAAAGTTTCATCAACAAAACAATGAACACCTAACTCTTTTTCCAGAATTGGTGCAATCACGCTTTCTTTTTGGTGCTTAGTTGCTATGAGGAGTTTTCTGTTTTGAAACATTGCCTTAACCTTCAATTACCTATTGGTGGTTGTTAATGCACAACCTCTGTAAGTTTCGTTAAACTTCCCGTTGTCATAAACCAAATTTCCATTAACAAATGTATGCGTTACGGTTGTTTTAAATGTAGTTCCTTCTAATGGAGACCAACCACATTTGGATAAAATATTGTTTTTATCAACGGTCCAGCTATTATTTAAGTCAACAATAGTGAGGTCGGCAACATAGTTCTCTCTTATGAATCCTCTTTTTTCTATACGATAAAGTGTAGCCGGATTATGACACATTTTTTCCACAATTTTCTCTAACGATATTAGTCCCTGCTTGTAAAACTCAAGCATAATGTTCAAAGAATGTTGCACAATTGGGGCTCCCGACATTGCCTGAAAATAAGGTTTCAGCTTTTCGTCTAATGTGTGCGGAGCGTGATCGGTTGTTATGATGTCAATTCTACCGTCCAACAAAGCTTTCAAAAGTCCTTTTCTGTCTTTTTCTGTTTTGATAGCAGGATTCCATTTTATTAAAGTTCCCAAACGCTGATAGTCAGTGTCAGAAAACCACAAATGATGAACAGATACTTCGGTAGTGATGTTTTTTTCTTCTAATGGAATATCATTACGGAACAAATGCGTTTCTGCTTCTGTGGTCAAGTGTAAAATGTGAAGTCGCGCCTTGTGTTTGTTGGCTATTTCTATGGCTCTTTTAGTTGCTTCATAACAAGCCTTTTCGCTTCTAATGATTGGATGAAATTCAACAGGCACATTGTCCCCGTATTTTTCTCTGTAAAGTTGCTCATTTTCTTCAACTATTTGCTCTTTTTCGGAATGGATAGCAATGATGGATTTGCAATTGGCAAAAAGCTTTTCCATTGTTTCAGGATTGTCGGCGATTAAATTTCCTTTCTTAGTAAAATAAAGCCCATCATC
>CAYGJI010000100.1:0-1295 GCA_964350125.1 uncultured Paludibacter sp.
AATATAATTCGTTTTATGCTTGCTCTGTGGGGCGTTTCGGGAATGCAGGTTACAATCTTCCTCTCAAAACAGGATATTTCGAAACCAACGCATTTCTCTTCATTTCTAAACTGATTTTCATGTTGACTGTTTCTGTTGAATCAACATGAATTGGCCTGTGCACTGACATCCTTCTTAAGGTTTCAAGTTCTTTCATCATAGATTTTGTTTCATTGTCAAAATACAGATTGCTAAAACTTTCCCAAATATAATCCACAGCTACAGTAGTAGGATGAATCATATCATCGGCATAAAAACGATAGTCACGCAATTCATCTATCATGATTTCATAAGCAGGGAAATATTCAGTTTGCTCAGGGTAACGGCTGATTAATTCTGTAATAGCCAGATGCAATATAGCCTTACTCACATTATTTTCATGTGCTCCATCTTTCAAGTGACGTATTGGGCTAACGGTAAAAACAACACATAATTTTTTGTTGAGACTGAATAGTGTTTCGAAGATTGAACAATACGATTCAACAATTTCTTCAACACGCAGTCTTCTTCTCTTAAAATCAGATGGTGGTAATTTGTGACAATTGGATACAATTTCGTTCGTTTCTGCTAATTCATAAACCCAAGCTGTACCAGGAGTAATCAATATATAATCAGCTACTTTCAATTTATGAATAGCCATCGAAAACCGGTGATTTGCATTTTTTCGGATATCTGACAATCGTGATTCCGAAAACAAATTGCTGTGCATGAATGAATTCCACATTGATCCGTGTTGAAAAAATTCTGTTTCTTCAAACTCTTTTTCTGAAATCAGTCTTTGCAACCCTTTGGCAATACTGGCAGGATTATATTGCACTCCAAAGGGGTTGACAACGGCATCAAAGCAGTAACGCTGCATTTTCTCACCCATATTTTGAGCAAAACAGGAACCTAAACTGAGGATATTGTGCTCATGACAAATTCTCCTTTTCGTTTTGGGTATATCAACATGTGTTCTGAATGTGTTCAATGGATTGGTTGGTTTGAATGATGTTTCGCAAAAATAAAAAAATTGTCCGGTATTTTGGTACCGGACAATCAATTTAACTTTGAGCAACTAAAACTTAATTATACTTTCACTTTTGCTGAACAACATCCTTCTTTTTTGTCGCCACAAGCAACCTTATCTTTTTTTGCTGAGCAACATCCATCTTTTTTGTCGCCACAGGCAACCTTATCTTTTTTTGCTGAGCAACATCCATCTTTTTTGTCGCCACAAGCAACCTTATCTTTTTTTGCTGAGCAACATCCATCTT
>CAYGJI010000100.1:1395-6940 GCA_964350125.1 uncultured Paludibacter sp.
TTTTGTCGCCACAGTCAGCCTTATCTTTTTTTGCTGAGCAACATCCTTCTTTTTTGTCGCCACATGATTTTTTGTCTGCTGTGACTTTGCAGGCACTTGCTTTTTTCTTGTCAGTACAAGTGGCAGGTGCTGCAACTGTTTTCGTTGAACAACAAGCTTTATCAGCTTTTTCCGAAGAAACAGTAGCTACAAAACCAATTTTACTGAAACCAGATTGCAACTTCTTGACATCGGTGCGTTTCGGATCGTAAGTGAGAGTTACTGTCTTGGTAGCAAGATCCACATTCATTCTCTTTACACCCCTTTCAAATGCAATATTTTTTTCAATTTTGTTTACGCAGCTCTGACAAGTCATGTTTACATTATACTTCACTTGTTCATCGTTGGCTTTTTTAGCCTGAGCATGGGTGCCGAAAGTTGCTGTTACGAACACAGCTAATAAAATTACTAAGAATTGATTTGTTTTCATTGTTTCTTTGTTTTGTTTTGCAATTTAATAAATAACTAACGTAAAAAGTTCATTTTCATAGATAATTTAACTAAATTATCTATCAATTCCCCATCTGAAGCCGATATAAATCTTTCTTCCATGGGTTGGTCCCCAGATATTTGTTGCGTCGAAATGGGATCCGAAGGGATTGGCAACGTCAATAATCGGATTTTTCTGGACGAAACCGGTGATATTTTCAGAACCAAGATACAAGGACCAGGTTCTGAAATAATGCGTAATCTGCGCATTCATAATTGTGAACGAGTCGAATTCAGCATTCCACAAAGGGTTTATTGTGTCAGGATCGGGTAAGCGCCCTCCTCCGTTGAATTGAGCTGTGAAATCGAACTGCCACTTTTTTAGCGGCGTGGTATAAGATGCCGTTGCCAAGCCTTTATATCTGTTTGTCAATGGCTTATCGCGTAACACACCACCTATGGTTGTTTTTACATCGTTCATTCTGTGGGCTAAAGTAACTGAAAGACCACGAACAACTTCCATATTGGCTTCTATCTGAAGACTATGTGCATACGATTTGCCATTTAGATTGTAAAAATGAACTGCATGTGCATCAGTATCGGTATCAATTACCACCTGATTCAGAAATCGGGTATAGTACCATTCTCCAGTGATCGATAGTTCACGGTTAAACAGTTTAATGAATTGCTGAATACTCACTCCGGTGTTCCAGGCCGACTCCATTCGCAAATCATTGTCGAGTTTCAACATCCTGTTACTTGCCAGATAAAAATTATTCTCTGCCAGCATCTTCGGCGAACGATAGCCCATTCCGGTGGTAGCACGCAGGAAAAGGGTTTCGGTTGGATTATATTTCAAATGTAAGCGCGGTGTGGCAAAAAGCCCCCATTTATTATGGTAATCGAAACGGATACCTGCCAACAACTGGAACTCTTGATGAAGATGTAATCCGTATTCTGCAAAAATACCCGGCACATACTCCTTACTGATAAAATTATCAGGGTGTTGCATGCTGCCTCCCATAGCCATTTTCTGAATAACAGTCTCATCGAAAGCGTCATAATTAAAACTTAACCCTGTCGATATTTTATGATTTTCGGCCAGATTCGATACAAATATCAAGTTCATATACAGGTTCTGATGTAAGCCTGAATACATTTTCATTCCGTAATGCGCTTGTTGATCGTGATGTGATCCACTTAAAATTAAGCCAAGACTTGTTTCGCTTTCAGGGTTGAAAACATACCCGTTTTTTAAAAAGAACTCGTATCGGTTGGTGTTGATATCAATCTTGTAACTCTGATCCATAGTACCACCCATTCGCCTTTCGTTCAAGGCTTTAACAAATGCCTGCGACACATAATTCTTGTTTCTGAAATACCATCGGTTCAGAAAATTATATTGTCTGATTTCAGGCATATCCATGTATCCATCTTCATTTTGATCCAGCATTCTGAACTCATCAGATGCATGCAACATCAGGCCGGTTGATAACTCTTCGGTGAGTCTGATGCCCGCATTGACATTGGCTTCAATCCTACCTGCATCGCTGGCAAACATATTGGCTGCAACTATTTCGGATGTCTGTGGCTTCTTGTACTCCACGTTGATTTGCCCTGTAAATGCCTCATATCCATTAACTACAGAACCCGTTCCTTTCGAAAGGTTGATACTTTCTATCCAGGGTCCGGGTATGTAAGCCATACCATAAGCCGATGAGAGTCCGCGGAGGTTGGGAATATTCTCAGTCAGCATTTGCACATAAGTACCCGATAAGCCCAGCAATTTAAGCTGCTTGGCACCTGTTGCAGCATCAGTATATGAAACATCCACCGAAGGATTGGTTTCAAAACTTTCCGATAAATTACAACATGCAGCCTTGGTAAGCTCATGGGCTGTAATCTTCTCGGTTTGTAAAAGTACGAAGCGTGGCTTTAAAACTCCCGGTCCCTGTTGAACAACAGAAAGCTCCCGTAATTCAATGGTTTCACGAAGTTTAATCAGCAAAGGTTCCTGAGTTTGATGTATAACCAGAGTATCAGTTTGATACGAAACTCCGCTAATTATCAGCTTGTTAGTAGAGAGCTCATTTTCTATCCTGAACTCGCCACGCGCATTGGATATTGTACCATGATTGGTTTTATCCCAGTAAATATGTATTCCGGGGACTGCCTTTCCTGACTGATCTACAACCCTTCCTTTAACAGAGGCGGAAATATTGAAAACCATGCAAAGCAATGACAGGGTCCCTATCCATTGTTTATTCATAAAAGATTTAAATACTTTAATTAATTGATTTTGCGTATATTAAAAATTCTCCTGTATTAGTTAAAACAGGATATAATTTTTTTCAAAATCAAATAATGAGTACTTGTTTGGTCGTCAGAATATCACGACCAGTGGAAGCTAGTATTTCAGGAGGTGGGAAAAATTGTCTGACTAAATGTTTGTTCGGAATATCTTTAAGATATGAAGATACAAAGAACACCTTTATCAGGGCTACTTCAGGAACTGATGTGGTTAAGCTTCCGGAGAATGTAACAAATTCACTCAGATTTACGCGTTGAATTTCACAATGTTTGTCATCAAAACAACCTTCTCCGGTAACCGGAAGGTTTGGAAATTGAAAACCATTTTTGGCTTCCCTTTGATCTTCAGCATGCGCATCACCATGATCGCAACAGGAAGCATCATCGTAATGAACTTCCTGACATGAATGATGAACCACGTATTCAATACCTGCTTTCTCGCAATAATTGCAGCAGTAGTTAATTACATTATATCCAGTGCCTGCCAACACAAAATAGCCAGCAAAAAACAATGTTGATATGTAGTGAAAAATCTGCATCTTTGATTATCACAGCAAATATAAACAGCATTTGCAACAAAATACGAAAATATACTTCTGATTTTTAAAATTTTAAACTTTAATATGCTTTTTAGTTGTAAATTTGCGCAAAACATTTACAATTACGAGTTACATATGAATAAAAAATTCTTTTTTCTGACAATCAGCATATTAGCTGTGGTGATATTCTCAGCCATTTTGATATTTCGTCCACGCGAATCCAAAACGGTTCAAACAGAGTTAATATCAATCACCGACAAGCAGTATTTAACAGCCGACACAACCCGGGGAGCTATCAGCATCGATATCAGCATTGAATTTCCGCTTTCTTATCAAAATGAAGAAGTACTTCAAAAAATCAGCAATCATATTTTTGTTAATTTATTTGGCAAAAAAGCTGAAAATATAACTCCTGATTCACTTCTCAAAATGTATGTTGCAGAATTAAAAGCTGAGTATCTCGACTATAACCGCGAGTTTGTAAGCAAAATTAAACCGGGAAATAAGGTGGCCTTCGACAATTTTGTAATTATCGAAGGCTTTTCATTACTGAGTGATGAGCATATTTATGCATATGGGATCTCGAGGGAAATTGATTTGGGTGGTATTTATCCCGCCAAAACAATTTTCTATTTCAATTTCAATCTGAAAAACGGCAATATTATCACAGAAAACGATATTTTCATCGAAGGTTACGAACAGGAACTCACCAAACTGATCAGACAAAAGATTATTGAGTTGAGTAAGACAGAAGCAGAAATTCCTGAAATTGACAGCTTTAAAGACACCGAATATATTCTGGAAGCAATTAAGCCGAATGGGAATTTCTATATCAATGATGAGGGAATCTGCTATCTTTTCAACCCTTACGAAATTGCACCGGTTTATTACATGCAAGGTGCCGAAATATGTTTACTGTATCCTGAAATCAAGCATTTGTTGAAGCCTGAACATCCATTAAGCTACTTAATATCAGCAATTAATACGAATAATAATCAATAATGATTATAGATGAAAGCTCTTACAAACACCCATTTTCAGTTTGAAGGTCAGAAAAACCTGTATCATGGTAAAGTACGTGATGTTTACACTGTTAAAAACGATTTACTGGTGATGATAGCTACCGACCGGATCTCCGCATTCGATGTGGTCCTACCCAAAGGAATTCCCTACAAAGGCCAGATGCTAAACCAAATAGCTGCAAGCTTTCTGGATGCTACAGCCGACATAGTGCCCAACTGGAAAATGGGCACCCCTGACCCCATGGTCACTGTAGGATTGCGTTGCGAGGGCTTTCCGGTCGAAATGATTGTACGTGGTTACCTTTGCGGCAGTGCATGGAGAGCATATAAAAATGGCCTGCGGGAGATTTGTGGCATTAAGATTCCTGAAGGTATGAAAGAGAATCAGCGTTTCGAAACACCAATCATTACTCCTACAACCAAGGCCGAATATGGCATGCATGATGTTGACATTTCAAGGGAGGAAATTCTGAAACAGGGATTGGTTAGTGACGAAGATTATGCATTGCTCGAACAATACACGATGGCACTTTTCGAGAGAGGCACCGAAATTGCTGCACAAAGGGGATTAATTCTTGTGGACACCAAATACGAATTTGGGAAAAGGGCTGGTAAAATCTATCTGATCGACGAAATTCACACACCCGACTCTTCCCGTTATTTTTATGCAGATGTTTATCAGGAAAGATTTGAACAAGGCCAGGCCCAGAAACAACTCTCCAAGGAGTTTGTACGCGAATGGCTCTTGGATAATGGATTTCAGGGCAAAGAAGGTCAAACCATTCCTGAAATGACCGATGAGATAGTTCAAGGGATAAGTGAAAGATATATTGAGCTATATGAAAATATCAGCGGAGAAAAATTCAACAGGGCTGAAGTGAGTAATATTACTGCCCGCATTGAGGAAAATGTGGCTAACTACCTTAAAATCATTTAAATACTAACCACTTTAATCCTTTTGGACGTATTTTTATCAAAAAATTGAGCAGTTTCACTTTCTTAGTTAACAATCTGGAATCCTCATGATTAACCAAAAGGCAAAATACTAATGTAGCAATTCTTAATAAAGTGCTAAAAAATATTTTGAAATATCAGAAAATACCGTATCTTTGCACCGCTTTTAAATAAAAGTATAGGAGAGATGGCAGAGTGGTCGATTGCGGCGGTCTTGAAAACCGTTGAACTGCAAGGTTCCGGGGGTTCGAA
>CAYGJI010000101.1:0-6832 GCA_964350125.1 uncultured Paludibacter sp.
ACCAATAGCTCATTATCCACTGATTATCAGGGAGAGGTCGTGGAGGTCTGAATTTAATCTGTCAAAGTAGAATTAAATACATGAATTGGATGAAAATTTTGAAAAAAAATTGTTTTTTACTGAAAAAGCATTACTTTTGTGCCGAACTATCAATAGAACAATGACACGATTTTTTACATACTTTTATTTTTACTTTTACTTTATGCGGTAAGGGCAGGAGAATGGTATGTAACATGAAGATATTAAAAACTGTAAACATCAATCCTGCTCAAGCACACTGGGCAGGATTTTTTAATAATAAGCAGCAAATATGAAGCAGGTAGCTATTCAGGGTTTCAGCGGAGCATTTCATGAAATTGCAGCCCGACAATATTTTAGTGGCGAAGAAATTGAAATTGTTCCTTGTGTTACATTTCGTGAACTTTTCGAACGTCTAAAATTTGATTCCTCCATGTTGGGCATTGTAGCTATCGAAAACACCATTGCCGGCAGTTTGCTTCAGAATTATAATTTGTTGCGTCAGAGTGGATGTGTAATTGTAGGTGAGCACAAGTTGCGAATTTCACATACTTTATCGGCATTGCCCGGTCAGGTACTCAGCGACATAGCTGAAGTGCATTCGCACCCGATTGCCCTGATGCAATGCGAGGATTTTTTAGATACACTCGCCGGAGTGCGTGTTGTGGAGAGTGATGATACGGCCCTTGCGGCAATGGAAATAGCAGAGAACAGAATTATGCACAGGGCTGCGGTATGCAGCTCACATGCTGCTGAAATGTACGGACTCGAAATTCTTGCTAACGAAATAGAGACCAATAAAAGGAATTTTACCCGTTTCCTGATTGTAGCTCAACCGGAACTGGCAGCTGAGTTAATCCAGGGTGTCAAACTAAATAAAGCTTCGTTGGTTTTCACTCTTCCTCACGAAGAAGGTAGTTTGGCGAAAGTACTTTCCATCTTGTCATTTTACCGCGTCAACCTCACCAAAATTCAATCATTGCCAATCGTTGGTCGCGAGTGGGAATATCAGTTTTATATCAGTCTGACATTCGATAATTATGAAAGGTACAAACAGTCACTGGACGCTGTTCGCCCATTGTTGAAGGATTTTCAGGTGTTGGGAGAATACAGGGAAGCGGGTACGCCTCAGGAGAGTTTACAGTAGGAAGAGGATGTTGGATAGGAAAGTTAAGGGAGCAAACAAAGTTAGGGACGTTATTGAACTATCATATGAATATTCAGCCAGCCAATAGGCTAAATAGTGTTTCGGAGTACTATTTCTCGATGAAGTTGCGGGAAGTAGCTGAAATGAATGCATCAGGAAAACAGGTGCTCAATTTGGGTATCGGTAATCCGGACCTGCCGCCATCCGAAGAAACTATTCAGACTTTATGTGAAGAAGCCCACAAACCGAATGCGCACGGGTATCAAAGCTATGCAGGTATTCCTGAGTTACGCGAAGGGTTTGCTGCCTGGTATCATCGGTGGTACGGCGTTGAACTGAATCCTGCAACAGAAATTCAGCCGTTGATAGGGTCCAAGGAAGGAATTCTGCATATCACCCTGGCGTTTGTAAACCCTGGCGAGCAGGTGTTAGTGCCAAATCCCGGATATCCGACTTATACCTCTGCAAGCCGCATTTGCGGAGCTGAGATAATAGCATACGATTTGGATGAAAATGATGGATGGAAGCCCGATTTCGAAGCGCTCGAAGCCATGGATCTGGGTCGTGTAAAACTGATGTGGGTGAATTATCCCAACATGCCCACCGGAGCCAATGCAACCCCCGAATTACTGGAAAAGCTTGTGGCTTTTGGTAAGAAGCATAATATTGTGATTTGCAACGACAATCCTTACAGTTTCATTTTGAATGATGAAAAGTTGAGTATCCTTTCGGTTCCGGGTGCTAAAGATATTTGCATCGAACTGAACTCCATGAGTAAATCGCACAATATGGCCGGATGGCGTGTAGCTATGCTGGCCTCCAACGCTCAATTCATTCAGTGGGTGCTAAAGGTAAAATCAAATATAGATTCCGGGATGTTCCGTCCGCTGATGGTGGCAGCTGCCAGAGCGCTTCTTAATAGTCAGGAATGGCACAGGCAGATAAATGATGTTTATGCTGAAAGACGCAAACTTGCTTTTAGAATTATGGATGCACTGGATTGCAGCTACGATGCAGGCCAGGTTGGTATGTTTGTGTGGGCACGTATCCCTGATAACTATGAAGATTCGGGACAGCTCGCCGATGAAGTACTTTGCCAAAAAAATGTGTTCATTACTCCCGGTTTTATCTTCGGAGATAAAGGAAAACGGTATGTACGTATTTCGTTATGCTCGCCCGCTGATATATTGTTTGAGGCACTTGAGAGAATTTCTTCTGAATCACAAAAATAAAAAAAATGGAATTACAATCAATTTTACTTCCCGGCATCGACGGCAAACGACCTTTGGTAATTGCCGGTCCATGTTCGGCCGAAACGGAAGAGCAGGTAATGGCTACAGCCCGTCAGCTTCATTCACTGGGGATAAAAATTTTCAGAGCAGGTATCTGGAAACCCCGCACCAAACCAGGTGGTTTCGAAGGTATAGGCGCCGAAGGATTACCCTGGCTGAAACGTGTTAAAAGTGAGTTTGGCATGTATGTGGCCACCGAAGTGGCAACTGCCAAACATGTTCGTGAGGCACTGGCAGCCGATGTGGATATTATCTGGGTGGGTGCGCGTACTACTGCCAACCCTTTTGCTGTACAGGAAATTGCCGATGCATTGGAAGGTACAGATATCCCCGTGCTGGTAAAGAATCCGGTAAATCCCGACCTCGACTTGTGGATTGGTGCCATCGAACGCATTTACAATGCCGGTGTACGCAAAATTGCTGCAATTCATCGCGGTTTCAGCAGTTACGATAAGAAAATATACCGCAATCTTCCGCAATGGCATATTCCTATAGAGTTGCATCGCCAAATGCCTGAACTGCCCATTTTATGCGACCCGAGCCATATCGGAGGTAAAAGAGAGTTGGTAGCACCGCTTTGCCAACAGGCCATGGACCTCAATTTCGACGGACTCATTGTGGAAACGCACATCAATCCTGAAAAGGCATGGAGCGATGCCACCCAGCAAGTTACGCCCGACGTGCTCGACTTTATCCTCAGCACCCTGGTGATTCGCGATGCCCATCAGACCACCGAGAATCTTTCTGCACTACGTCGTCAGATCGATGAGTTGGATAACAACTTGCTTGAATTGCTGGCTAAACGTATGCGGGTATCCGAAGAAATCGGTCAGTATAAGAAGGAGCATAACATGCCCATATTACAGGAAAACAGGTATGAAGAAATTCTGCAAAATCGCATCTCGCAGGCACAGCAAATGGGCATGCATCCTGAGTTTATGAAGTCTGTATTGGTAGCAATCCATGAAGAGTCGGTGCGTCATCAAATGGAAATAATGAAGGCTTAATTTGCGAAATCTGCACAAATGTATTACTTTTGTGCAGATTTAATTTAATGAATAGGTGAACCTTTTTCGGAGGAAATAGGTTTTAAAAGTTGAACAAAACAAAATATAGATGGGTAACAACTTATTACAAGGTAAAAAAGGTATTATTTTCGGGGCATTGAATGATATGTCCATCGCCTGGAAAGTGGCAGAACGTTGTGTGGAGGAAGGTGCAACAATCACATTGTCGAATACACCCCTGGCCATTCGCATGGGAACTACAGCCGATCTGGCGGAAAAACTGAATGCCAGACTGATCCCTGCAGATGCCACCAGTTTAGAGGATTTGGAAGAAGTTTTCAAGCAATCGATGGAAGCATTGGGAGGTAAAGTCGATTTCTTCCTGCACTCCATTGGCATGTCGCCCAATGTGCGCAAAAAACGCACTTACGACGATCTCGACTATCATATGCTGAGTCAAACGCTTGACATTTCAGCAATTTCGTTCCATAAGATGTTGCAGGTTGCCAAAAAACTGGATGCTTTGAACGAGTGGGGTTCTGTTATTGCTTTATCTTACGGGGCAGCTCAACGAACGATGTATGGTTACAACGATATGGCTGATGCAAAAGCAATGCTCGAATCGGTAGCACGTAGTTTCGGTTATATTTACGGTCGCGAAAAGAATGTTCGCATCAACACGATCTCCCAGTCGCCAACCGTGACAACTGCCGGTAGTGGTATCAAGGGCTTCGACAGCCTGGTTGATTTCTCGGAACGTATGTCGCCACTGGGCAATGCTACTGCCGACGAATGTGCCGACTATTGTGTGGTGATGTTCAGTGACCTTACCAAAAAAGTTACGATGCAGAACCTCTTCCACGATGGCGGATATTCAAGCATGGGTATGAGCTACCGAGCCATGGAGCAGTATATTAAAAGTTTCGACGAATTTAAAGACGAAAAAGGCAACATCATATACGGATAATTCCGTTGGAAATTAATAATTCTAAACCCCACAGAATATCAGATGAACAACTGAGAATTTCTGCCGGGTTGATTTTTGGGTTTTACTGATTTTTCAACACCGTGGTCACCACCACACTCCGCCTCCTTGCCGGCGTTATAACCACAGTTTTGAGGGTTCTTTCTTCGCCGGCGGGAACGGTTATGCTGAATTTGCCGTTGTATAGAATATCAAATTCCCGTGGCGTGAAACCATCGAGGGTATAATAAATGTTGGCACCTATTACCGGAACTTTAAGGTCGACCACATAGCTTTCCGTAACGAGTGTAGTGTCGATGGAACCAATGGGCTCGGGCACACGGTACATAAATCCCTGTTGATCGAACCACCCAAGATGCGTAGGTACCCTTTTTTCGGAAAACTCCAACCAGTTTTTACAGGTGGGCTGGCTCCAGGCAATTTCTGAAAGCGCGAATAATCTTGGTAGAATCATATAAAGTACTTTTTCGGGCGTTTTCATGAATTCAGTCCAAATGTTGGCCTGCACACCCCGGATGTACTGATGCTGATCGGGAGTTAATTCTTTGCTCAGAGGTTCATAGCTGTAAACGGTTTTGAGGGGTAGATATCCCCCGATATTAAGCGGCTCCTCGGTCGATTTGCTTTGGCGGTAATCGAAGTAAAGAAAAGTGTTAGGGGTCATGATTACGCTATGATTTTGTTTTGCTGCCTCAACACCTCCCTGCACACCCCGCCAACTCATTACAGTAGCATTGGGAGCCAGTCCGCCCTCCAGAATTTCGTCCCAACCAATAATCTGACGACCTTTTTTATTCAGGTACTTTTCAATTCTTTTGATGAAATACGATTGCAATTCGTGTTCGTCTTTGAGCTTCTGTTTTTTTATTCGGGCCTGACAATGTGTACAGGTTTTCCATTTGCCTTTAGGACATTCGTCGCCACCAATATGAATATATTCGCTCGGAAACAAATCCATTACCTCATCTAAAACATCCTGTAGAAATTTGAATGTGTGCTCTTTTCCGGCACAATACACATCATCAAATATGCCCCAGCGTTCTGCTGTTTTAAAAGGGCCTGGATTATCGCCACAAGCCAACTCCGGATATGCAGCCAGTGCAGCCAGTGAGTGTCCGGGCATTTCAATTTCAGGAATCACTGTGATGTGTTTAGAGGTTGCATAAGCCACCACTTCGCGTATTTCATCCTGGGTGTAGAAGCCACCATAGGGAGTATTGTCGTACTGATGTACTTTGTCGCGTGTGCGCCCAATGATGGTTTGCGCTCGGAATGCGCTGATTTCGCTCAGTTTAGGGTATTTTTTAATTTCGATCCGCCAGCCCTGATCTTCAGTCAGATGCCAGTGGAATGTATTCAGCTTATACTGGCTCATTAAGTCGATGTATTGTTTTATAAAAGATACCGGAAAGAGATGACGACCTACATCGAGTGACATGCCCCTGTATCCAAAACGTGGAAAATCTTCGATTGCAAAACAAGGCAAAACAACAATTGACGCTTTGCGGTGTTTGTTGACCATTTGCATGAGCGATTGCAAGCCGTAGAAAACTCCTTTTTCAGTTGCAGCCTCAATCGTTAACTTATCAGTATCGATGTTCAGTTTGTAACCTTCAGGGTGCATACGGAGTTTTTCATTCAGGGCGAGAGCCAGAATCACATCACCTTTGAATGTTTTTTTGGATACAGGGGCTATAGCGTTGGCTAAATCAATGAGTTGCAGGGGTGCTTTTGCAAAACCCGATGTTTTGACTTCCAGGGATGTGAATTGTAGCTGACCCTGATTTTCTTTAATGCTTACAGGATTGGGAATAATGCCTGTTGTTGCATGCACAATGCTGAATTGTAATGACATGATGCCGAGAATTATTAGTGATTTTTTCATGATAGTGTGTGTTAACAGACACTCGGAATAAACGAAAGCTGTTGCTTACTGCCTTCTGCTACTTTGCCGTTGCAAATATAATTAAAACAATACTGTCTTTCTCAAAAATACCAATATTCGAATTTATTAGTTTTGTTGTTTGCGGGAAAATTGGAAGTTGCATTTGCATACCTTATGTCTTTTTATGCAAATATACGACTTTCTCATTTACGAACAAATCAGCCTAACATGCTGATTTATAAATAGCAGGTCTGGAGTTCTGAAATTAGGTTACGGGTGCTGAGTAGTTACAAATAAAGATAATTATGTCAGAAACTCAAAATATAGAATTAATACGGGAAGTGTCGGTGAAGTAGTTTGGAGTGATGTTGATTTTTGGTCGTCAGATGGAACTTTTACAATTCAAACGACTGAACCTATAAATGATAGATTTCTTTATTTCTTTTCACTATTATCCGATTAAATTTAATATTGATTGAAAAACTCTCTGCAAAGCCT
>CAYGJI010000102.1:0-6809 GCA_964350125.1 uncultured Paludibacter sp.
GCCAGATGCATGATGCGTTCCACTTCTTCGCGGGTATAAACGCAGGTGTCGTAGGCAGTGTTTCCATCTTCGGAACGACCCTGTGGTCTTCCGAAATACATGCCTCCTGTCAGTTCACGAATACACATGAAATCAGCACCTTCCACCAAATCGGCACGCAGGGGTGATTTATGTATCAGCGAAGGGAAAGTGCTTACCGGACGAATATTGGCATACAAACCAAGCATTTTGCGCATGCGAAGCAATCCCTGCTCGGGGCGTACCTTGGCCGATGGGTCGTTGTCGAAACGCGGATGACCAATAGCACCGAAAAGTACAGCATCCGAACGCATGCATAACTCGTGGGTTTCGGGCGGGTAGGGGTCGCCTACTGCATCGATAGCAGCTGCACCGGTGATACCCTCTTCATATTTCAGGGTATGACCAAATTTCTCACACACAGCTTTGGTTACATCCAAAGCCTGTTTTACAATCTCGGGGCCAATACCATCGCCCGCTAATACCGCAATGTTTAATACTTTATTCATGCTTTAAAATTTACCACATTAGTCACTTTAGAAAGAGTGGTTTTAATTGTTAATATTCAACAGTTCTTTACCGGTATATCACCACTTTCAATGATATTCATCATTTTCTCAGTGGCTTTAATAGCCGAAACAGTCTGATCGCCATCGAGCCCGCGGGTTTTAAATATTTTGCCTTCAAACTGCCAGGTCATGATGGTTTGCACAATGGCGTCGGTTCTTCCTCCTGGAGGTATAACTACCTCATAATTAAGAAGTTCGGGTGTTGGTTTGTCGAGCTTTTTATAGATTTTATACAGCGCTTTCGAAATGGCATTGTACTGTCCGTCGCCGGCTGCCGATTGCTCATAAACCTCGCCACGGATTTCCAACTTCACACTGGCCATCGGACGCAAACCGTTGGTAAGCGATAAACTGTAGTTAAGAATTTTGATGAGATGTTTATCCGTGGCACTTTTAACTACATCCGAAATAATGTAGGGAAGCTCATCCATGGTGATGATTTCTTTTTGATCGCCCAGTTCGATAACCCTTTTGGTTACCAAGGCCATCATATCTTCATCCATTACGATGCCCAGTTGCTGTAGGTTTTTGACAATATTGGCTTTGCCGGATGTTTTGCCCAGGGCGTAAATTCGTTCGCGACCAAAACGTTCCGGAAGTAAATCGTTGTAATACAGGTTCTTTTTGTTGTCGCCATCGGCATGAATACCGGCTACCTGTGTAAATACATTTTCGCCGATAACCGGTTTGTTGGAAGGTATCCTTACTCCCGAATAGGATTCGACCAAACGGCTGACTCTGTTGATGTTTTCCTCACAAACATTGGTTTTACGTTTGTTTTGGTCGTGAATTACCGCAATTGTACTCGAAAGTGGTGCGTTTCCTGCTCTTTCACCCAATCCATTCACCGTTACATGAATACCGCTAACACCTGCTTTAACAGCTTCATACACATTAGCAACAGCAAAATCGTAATCGTTGTGGGCATGAAAATCGAAATGAATACCGGGATAACGGGAAATCATTTTCTGACAGAAATGAAGTGTTTCCGTCGGGTTTAAAATACCGAGTGTGTCGGGCAACATAAATCGTTTTATCGACTCATCTTTAAGATTATCAACCATAAAATACACATAATCTTCAGAATTTCGCATCCCGTTCGACCAGTCCTCAAGATAAATATTGACATCGATATTCATATTGCGGGCATGGGCCAATACAGCTTTGATATCAGTTACATGTTCTACAGGAGTTTTTCTGAGTTGATGAAGGCAATGATTTTCGGAACCTTTGCAAAGCAGATTTAAAACCCTGCAGCCCGCATTCTTAATCCATTCGAGCGATGTTGTGCCATCAACAAATCCAAGCACTTCTATCCTGTCGATGTGACCGTTCTCTTTAGCCCACTGAGCTACCTTTTTAACAGAAGCATATTCACCTTCCGAAACCCTGGCCGAAGCAATTTCGATTCTGTCAACCTGAAGTTCTTCGAGAAGCAACTTGGCAATGCTCAGCTTTTCAGGAGTCGCAAACGATACTCCCGAAGTCTGTTCCCCGTCGCGCAGGGTGGTGTCCATTATCTCTATCATCACTTCCTTGTTTTATTGCTTTGGATATAATTTATTGAAAATCAGAAATTTCTTGATGCTTCGTATTGCTCAGTTAAATCTCTTTTACTCAGCAAATAATCGATATCGTCGAGACCCTTCATCAGACATTCTTTCTTATAAGGATTGATTTCGAAAGATTCTGTTTTTCCTGTCGAGTCCAACGAAATGGTCTGTGATTCCAAGTCTACGGTCAATGTTGTTGAGGGATTTTCATCAACCGATTCGAATATTTCAGCAAGAAATGCTGTACTCACAACAACAGGTAAAACACCATTGTTCAGAGCATTGTTTTTGAAGATATCCGCAAAAAAGCTTGAAACAACCACTTTAAAGCCATAACCGTCGATGGCCCAGGCTGCATGTTCGCGACTGGAACCCGAACCAAAGTTCTTTCCGGCAACCAATATGTTTCCGGAATAAATCGTATTGTTAAGTACGAAATCAGCTTTCGGACTGCCATCTTTATTATATCTCCAGTCGGCAAAAAGATTATCGCCAAAACCATTTTTGTCGGTTGCTTTCAGGAAACGTGCAGGTATAATCTGGTCAGTATCCACATTCTCAATCGGAAGTGGAACCACGGTTGATGTTAGTTTTTCAAATTTTTCCATACGAATTTTTTAATATGCCAATGTGATAATATGCCAATGTGCCAATTTAATTAAGCGGAAGTTTTTCCTGTTTGTAAAGATAGTTTACATTGGGTATTTATTCATTTGAGCATTCTTTTTTGATGAGTTAATAATGCTATTTAATATCTTTTGAATTTCTTTAACCTGAAATAATAAATTTTCTTCAAAATGATAATCTTTTGAATATTGACATAATAAAAGCCAGTATTCAGTTTCTTCTGCTTCTTTTGCTGATATCTTTTATTTATGAATGAAATCAGCTTTACTTTCGCAATTTTGTGCCTCTCTTACACCAGCCCTGATTGAAGTTCCGCTTCTGATTATTTGATTTGCAATAACATACTTATTTGTTTCCCGGAGTTTTTCGGAAAAAGAAATAATATTTAGTGCAAACTCAAAAGACAAATCTACAATTCTATTACCAGTTATAGGTAAATTCCTCATATTTTTTAGGTTAAAAAGTTATTGTTTGTCACATAATCACATTAGCACATAATCACATTGGCACATTAATTACTTTCTTGGATCTGTGATTTTGCCTGTGATTGCAGCCGCTGCTGCAACGAGGGGACCGGCAAGGATGGTGCGTGCACCGGGGCCCTGACGACCTTCGAAGTTGCGGTTCGATGTGGATACCGCATATTTCCCTGCAGGCACTTTATCATCGTTCATAGCCAAACAAGCCGAACAGCCGGGTTGACGAAGTTTGAAACCTGCTTCAGTCAAAATGTCGAGTAAGCCTTCTTCACGGATTTGTTTTTCTACGCCCCAGCTACCCGGAACGAGCCAGGCAACTACATTGTCGGCTAATTTTTTACCTTGTACGTAGTCGGCAAACAAGCGGAAATCCTCAATTCGTCCGTTGGTGCAGCTACCCAGGAAAACATAGTCGATGGATTTGCCAAGCAATTTCTCTCCTGGTTTGAAGCCCATATAATCCATCGATTTCTGGAATGAGATACGACCTGCTTCATCAATCTGATCAAGGGTTGGGATTGCCTCATGAATGCCCATTCCCATACCGGGATTTGTTCCGTAGGTAATCATAGGCTGAATTTCAGCTGCATCAAATGTAAGTTCCATATCGAACACAGCATCATCATCTGATTTTAAAGTTTTCCAGTACGCCAGTTTTTTATCCCATTCCTCACCTTTGGGAGCAAACTCACGACCTTTTACGTATTCGAATGTAGTTTCGTCGGGGGCAATCATGCCACCACGGGCACCCATTTCGATGGAAAGATTACATACAGTCATGCGCTCTTCCATGGTCATGTTGCGGATAGCTTCTCCGGCATATTCCACAAAATAGCCTGTAGCCCCGCCGGTTGTCAGTTTTGCAATGGTGTACAGTGCCAGGTCTTTCGAACAAACTCCTTCGCCCAATTTGCTGTTGTAAGTGATACGCATGGTTTTCGGACGTGTTTGCAGAACACACTGTGTTGCAAGCACCATTTCCACCTCCGAAGTTCCGATACCAAAAGCGATGGTGCCAAAAGCACCATGCGTTGAAGTGTGACTATCGCCGCAAACAATGGTCATGCCCGGTTGGGTAAAGCCATTCTCGGGGCCAATGATATGAACTACTCCATTTTTGTTGTGCCCGAGCGGGAAATACAAAGGCATATTAAACTCAGCTGCATTTTTTGCAAATGTGTCGAGCTGATGTCGGGATATCGGATCTTTTACCGGTTGATCCTGATCGATGGTTGGCGTGTTGTGGTCGGCGGTCATGGTGGTGAGTTCCGGACGGAAAACTTTTAAACCACGTGCGCGTAAGCCATTGAAAGCCTGCGGACTGGTAACTTCATGACAGAAATGCCGGTCGATGTACAATTGTGTGGGACCATTTTCCACGGCTGAAACTACGTGGGCATCCCAGATTTTGTCGAAAAGCGTTTTACTCATTTTATTATTATTTACCACATTAGACACATTAGTCACATTAGTCACATAAGATTGTGTAAGGAACGAGTATGTTAACTCAAATGTTCAAATATTCAACTATTTCTTATGTTTCTAATCAGGTTAATTATTATTTTACAAACTGATTAATAGCGTTGATATAAGCCTCTACCGATGCGGCTACAATGTCGGTATTGGCGCTGAAGCCATAATAAACCACTCCATCGTGTTCCACCTGCATGTGTACTTTGCCCACATCATCGCTTCCTCGGTTGATAGCCTGGATCGTGAATTCCTGCAAAGTCATTTTGCGGTTGATGATTTTCTTCAGTGCATTGATGGAAGCATCAACAGGACCATTGCCCGAAGCAGCTGCTTCAAATTTCTCTCCAGCTATTTCAAGTCCGATGCTTGCAACTGGTTTCAGACCAACACCTGAAGTAACCTGCAGGTAGTCGAGCCTGATTCTTTCTGTCGAAGCACGTTCTTTGCCTGCCAGCATCAGTACATCATCGTCATTGATATCTTTTTTCTTATCGGCAAGTAACAAAAATTCCTGATAAAGATTATCTAATTTTTCGCTTTCTAACTCTACACCAAGAACACTTAAACGGTGTTTCAACGCTGCGCGACCACTTCGGGCGGTTAACACAATCGAATTTTTATCGATTCCCACATCAGTAGGGTCCATGATTTCGTAGCTTTCGCGGTTTTTAAGTACCCCATCCTGGTGGATGCCCGACGAATGAGCGAAGGCATTGCGACCTACAACAGCTTTGTTAGATTGTACCGGCATGTTCATCAGGTTCGAAACGAGGCGACTGGTAGCATATATCTTCTGGGTATTGATGTTGGTTTCGATTGCCAAATCTTTGTGGCACTTCAATATCATGGCTATTTCTTCCAGCGAGGTATTTCCGGCTCTTTCACCAATTCCGTTAATGGTAACTTCCACCTGACGGGCTCCATTCATTACTCCGGAGATGGTATTGGCTGTAGCCATGCCAAGATCGTTGTGACAATGCGTTGAAATAACAGCATTGTGTACGCCCTTTACGTTCTCCATCAGGAATTTGATTTTTTCGCCGTATACCCATGGTAAACAATAACCGGTAGTATCGGGAATATTAACAACCGTTGCACCGGCTTTGATTACAGCTTCCACCACGCGGGCAAGATATACATTGTCGGTACGACCGGCGTCCTCACAATAAAACTCCACATCTTCCACAAATTTTTTGGCATGTTTTACCGCAGCTACAGCCCTTTCGAGAATCTCCTCCTGATTCGAGTTGAATTTATAACGAATGTGATAATCGGAGGTGCCTATGCCGGTGTGAATTCGTTTCTTTTTGGCATATTTTAGTGCTTCGGCAGCTACTTCGATGTCTTTGGCAACCCCACGGGTAAGGGCACAAATGGTTGGCCAGGTAACCGCCTTCGAAATTTCAACTACCGAATTAAAATCGCCGGGGCTCGAAACAGGAAAACCTGCCTCAATCACATCAACACCTAATTGTTCAAGTGCTTTGGCAACCTGAATCTTTTCAATGGTGTTCAACTGACATCCGGGTACCTGTTCGCCATCGCGAAGTGTTGTGTCGAAAATAAAAAGTTTGTCCATAATCGTCTGTTTTTGAATGAAAAAACCTTCCCCACATTGAGCGAGAAAGGTTTTCAATATATTTTATTATTGCCTACATACCAAACTCACTCTTACTGCTTCTGTAAAAGAATTATTATGCCAGGGAGTAGATTATGTAGAAACTGATTGTTCATCTGCACATTAATTTGTTGCGTGTGCAAAGATAGAGCAAATTTCGGGAAAAACAACAAATGAATAAAATTTTTTCACTTTTTCTCGGAATTTGTGATATAACCAACAGGATTTGGGCGGTTTTGCTTTTGATTGTTAATACCCGAAAGATATTTCAGCGCCTGATATAAGTAATAGGAAGAAAAAAATGTCGTAATTTTTGATAGCTATTTTGAAATGGATTTTGGACTTGAGTGAGGGCGTTTAGCGGGCTAAACAACCGAATGAAAGCACAAAAGACGTCCAAAAGAGCATCAATTAATAATTTATGTTGTTTTTAAATGCGTTTAAAATATGACATTATTTTCTTCCTGTTACT
>CAYGJI010000103.1:0-6716 GCA_964350125.1 uncultured Paludibacter sp.
ATTTTGTAAATAAAAAACCCTGGTGGCAGAAGCCCTGGGGTTACAAAGAAAGTTTTGTTGTAGTAGCAGGACTTCTTGTTGTCGGAAATCTTTTGCAGTGGTTTGCAGGGTACTTTCCGTATGAGTTGATAGCGTTTCCGGTGAATTTTTACCTTTTGCTTGTCATACTCGTAGTTGTTGCAGTGTTGACTTTCAAATATAAATCAGCCCTGTTTCAGTGGCTTTCCGGCGTGCCTTTAAGCGTTGCCAATATTGCAGGTTTGTTACTTTACAGTATTTTCATGGGATTTGTACCGCAGGCACCTGCCAGTCAGGATGGTCACTCATTGCTTGGTATCGATGCCATCACACGTTCGTGGCCTTTTGTGCTGATTTATTTATTCACTTTGATTAATCTCAGTTGTGTAACCACCCGACGAATGCTCAACTTCAATTGGAGAGATTACGCATTCTATTTCAATCATATTGGTTTATTGCTGATGCTTTTTGCAGCAGGTTTGGGAGCAACAGATTTGCGTCGGTTTGTAATGCATGTGCAGGAAGGAGAAACAGAGTGGCGGGTTTATAGTGCTAATAATGAAGTGCTTGAGCTTCCAATTGCTATAAAGCTGAACGATTTCTATATGGAAGAGTACGTCCCAAAGCTGGCCATCATCGACCGCCGTACCGGTGATTTTTACCCTTCTGCAAAAACCGAAATCTGGCAAATTGACACTTTGCGTAAGTCAGGTCGAATTGCGCATTGGTCGATTAAGCTTGAAGAATATATTCATGACGCCATCCGCATGAACGATTCGGGGTTTCGAAGGGTGCAGATGCCTGGTTCCTGTCCTGCAGCTAAGGTTATGGTCACACACACTCCGACCGGCAATCAGTTGGAAGGTTGGATTAGCTGTGGCAATTTTGCACAGCTTTATATGACACTACCTTTGAATGATACGTTATTAATGGTAATGACGAGTCCCGAGCCTAAATTGTACCGATCGGATATTATTGCTTACAGTAAATCAGGCGAAGTAACTGAACATCATCTGGAAGTAAATAAACCACTGAAGGTAGGTTACTGGACTATTTATCAGTATAGTTTCGATTCGGAAAGAGGAAAGGCGTCATCATACAGTAGTTTCGAACTGGTTTACGATCCCTGGATTACCGGCGTTTATGCTGGTTTAATCCTTTTTATAATTGGTTCAGTTTTGCTAATCTGGGAGGGTAATAAAAAAGTAAAATTTAAGAAAGATGATCACCTGGGATAGTTTTATATATTTTGCCATAACATCATTGATGTTATGGGCAGCAGCCATTGTGTTTTTGTTCAGCAAGTACAACAATATGAGCAATATATTCACGATCACCGGAGTGATGGTTTTTGCACTTTTCATCATCCTTTTTTGGATAAGTCTGGAGCGCCCGCCCATGCGAACCATGGGTGAAACGCGTTTGTGGTACAGTTTCTTCCTTTCAGCAGTGGGATGGTTGATGTACAAAAGATGGAAATACAGATGGATTATGATTTTCAGTCTGGTTGTAGCTTCAGTTTTCATACTGATTAATCTGCTTAAGCCTGAGATTCATTCAAAAAATCTCATCCCGGCTTTGCAGAGCATTTGGTTTGTACCCCATGTAACCGCTTACATACTTTCGTACTCTTTTTTGAGCGCAGCTACTATTTCGGCCATAATTTTGTTGGTTAAATATAAGAAAACTGAAACTGGCCATCAGCTTTATGCTTTTACCGATAATCTGGTTTATGTAGGATTTGGTTTGCTGATGACAGGGCTGCTTATTGGGGCAGTTTGGGCAAAAGAGGCCTGGGGGCATTACTGGAGCTGGGACCCCAAAGAAACCTGGGCATTTGTTACTGCCGCAGGATATTTGTTGTATATTCACATGCGGCTAAGAGAAAATAAACCATCGCGACTAACTCTTTGGGTTTTGGTCATTTCCTTTGTTTTTCTGATGATCACCTGGAAAGGCGTAAATTACTTACCCACAGGCAAAAACAGCGTTCATACCTATTCGCAGGAATAAGGGTTTTTAATTAATCAGGAAACTGCCGTTTTTCAGAAAGCTGATTACCAGTTTGCTGGTTTTTGAGCGCAATAAAATACCGGCATGACTTGCTTTCACAAATGCGATATCCTTTTCAATCCCAAGTATAGCATACTTGGGAAGAATAAGCCCATCGTTGTTTTCTTCGAGGAAGAGGTTATAACCTCTGCGATTTTCCGCTATGCCGAGAATGACTCCAGTATCACATTTTGGGATCGGATATTTGGAGGCACCGGTTTCCTGATTGGTGGTTAGGTTGACAATATTGGGTCCTGCGAGCGACTTTATCAGCATGGATTGAATGAAAAAGTCGGCAACCGGCGTACCTTTATTTGGAGGGGCTATCATTACCATTTTATCAATAAATGGAAATTGGTCTCCGGGTTTGATGTAATGATAAATAGAGCGTGCAACCAGAGCTCCCATCGAATGCGTAACGAATGATACAGTATCAGGTTTATCAGTGATTATTTTTTGATAAATTGCATGTGCTACTGTGTCCACATCCTGTACCAAACTTGGGTATGAGATGATCTCGGAACTGTAGCCCGCTTTGTTTAATGCATGATGAATTTTCTTCATCTCCAGACCAAGTCCGGCGTAGCCATGAATGAGATAAATATGATGTTTCGACTGTATGTTTTGCATGCAAAAAAGCAGAATAATGTAAATGAAACAACTTTTTTTCATAAGTCAATGAAGAATTGTGTAACAGAAAATGGTCTGTTATGAATCGATTAGTCCGAATTTTGATAGCGGTATGCAGCCTTCCTGAGTTTGTCCATGATGGCAATACCAATTCCGGTTTCAGGAACTGATTCAGCTACAATGAAGTCAACATCCGATTCTTCGAGGCGATGGATGGCTGCAAACAGATTGACTGCTGCAGTACTCAGGTTTCCATCAGGAGCCAGAATTTCAATTATTTTAAAGCCCTTAGCATTATTGCCGTTTAGCGACAAATGTGCTGCTTTCGATTTATCAATAGAATTTAAATCTATGTCGCCAGCAAGATAAATTGGCTTTTCGGGACTATAATGCGATTTGAGCATTCCGGGACTCACAATATTATTTTGTTTTTCCTGCAGAAGTTTATGGTAGGGAATGATGGTCTCTATTTCTTCCCGTGTGATAAATCCGTGTCTCAGTATTTCAAACCCATGCTCGTTCAGGCGAATGATGGTTGATTCAATGCCAACCTTTGCCTGTCCGCCATCGAGCAAAAAATCGACATCGGGCAGTTGCTTGCTCACATGCCGGGCCTTGGTAGGGCTGAGTTGTCCGAATTTATTGGCGCTTGGAGCTGCAATAGGACAACCTGCCAAACGAATTAGTTCCAGGGCTATAGGATGGTTTGGCATACGTATGCCCACAGTTTCGAGTCCTGAAGTAACAATATCGGGTACCAGATTGCTTTTCGGCAAAATGATGGTCAGCGGTCCAGGCCAGAATTTTTCGGCAAGTTTATATACCCTTTCGTCTTTTTCGCTTGTTAATCTCTCAATGTCAATAATATCAGCAATATGCACTATCAGCGGATCAAAAGCAGGTCGTTCTTTCAATTCGAAAATCCGTGCAACAGCACTTGCGTCGAGGGCGTTGGCACCCAATCCGTAAACAGTTTCGGTCGGAAATGCCACTAATTTTCCTTCCCTGATATGTTGTGCTGCTACGGCAATTTGTTCGCTGGTGCTCATTGATAATGCGTTTGTTTAAACAGTGAAAAGTGCGGCAAAATTACGATTTAATTTCTTAATACACTAAACGCTAAAGATAAAAAAAATGAAGGTATGATGTGAATTGTACGATTTGCTTTATTTTTGCAGGCCATAAGTAAAGCATGAATACAGAAACTTTTCCATATAGACCATTGGGCGCATCAGAACTGAAAATGATGATGAACAGTTTTGCTGCCCGAAGTATTCCTTTTCTGTTTGTGCTGAACTATCGTGCAAACGAGGGTTTTGTTGTTTCTGAAGATGAACTCGACGAGCGATATATTCGCTTTAGTTTTCACCAGCAAACTAAAAAAAGTGATTTTGCTGATAAAATACGATGGGAAATCAGGCCGGTTGATTATGCTCAGTATTATGAAAAGTTCAGTTATGTGAAGCAACAAATCGGTCTGGGCAATTCATTTCTTACAAATCTAACACAACCTACGGCACTGGAAACAAATCTCAATCTTGAACAGATATATGAATGTAGTTCAGCGCCTTACAAACTTTGGATGAAAGACAGATTTGTTGTTCTTTCGCCTGAAACTTTTGTGCAAATCAGGAATAACCACATTACTACCTTTCCGATGAAGGGAACCATCGATGCCGGTTTGCCCAATGCTGCCGACAAGATACTTAACGACAACAAGGAGATGGCTGAACACGCTACCATAGTCGATTTGCTCCGCAATGATTTGAGCATGGTTGCCAATGATGTGCATTTAAGTCGTTACCGTTATCTGGATGAAATTCAGACACATCAGGGTAAATTGTTACAGGTTAGTTCTGAAATAACAGGAACTTTATTGCCTGAATTCAGTACTAAACCCGGTGATGTCATGTTTGCATTACTTCCTGCAGGGTCGATATGTGGAGCACCGAAGCCAAGCACTCTCAAAATCATTGAAAAGGCCGAGGGTTATGAAAGAGCTTATTACACGGGTGTTTGTGGTTTTTTTGATGGTGAAAATCTCGATTCGGCTGTTATGATTCGCTTTGTGGAACAAACACCAAACGGCCTGGTTTTCAAAAGCGGGGGAGGAATTACAGCTTCCAGCGATCCGGTGAAGGAATATCATGAATTGATACAAAAAGTTTATGTACCCATATCTTGAGACAATTAAATTATTGAATGGTGAGTTTTTCAGACTGAAATATCACCGGCAGCGCATGAACAATGTCAGAGCTATGGGAGTTAACTTGCCCGAATTTGACATTGAAAAGTTACTTAAGGATTCCGATTTTCCGGCAACAGGCTTATTTAAGTGCCGATTTTTGTATGGTACTGAAGGTTACAACATCAGTTACGAGGTATATGAAAGAAGGAAAATCGAATCGTTGAAACTCATAGAACTGGACATCGAAAAAACACCCTTTAAATCAGCCGACAGGAGTGCTTATCAGCGTGCTTTTCAGCTTCGGAATAATTGCGATGATGTGCTGATTTCAACCCATGGACTCATGGCCGACAGCTCATATGCCAATGTGGCCTTTTTTGATGGACATCAGTGGCTTACGCCCGCAAAGCCCTTAATTCCAGGAACAAACAGAGCGATGTTGCTTGAACAGGAAAAGATTTGTTTAGCCGAAATTAAATCTGATACTTTAGGAAGCTATGAAAAAATTAGTATTTTCAATGCCATGATAGAGTTCGGAGAGATAGAACTTCCGGTAAGCAAAATCACAATTTGACGATTTGCTTATACTATGCCGAGCATTTTTCCGCGCGCCAGCATGCATGCACCGATTATCTCGGTATGTTCTCCAAGTTTTGATATTTTGATTTTAGTGTCGCGGCTAACCAGGTTGAGGGAGTATTTTTTAATAGCACTTTTTACTGGTAATAGCAAAAAATCTTCAGCACGGGCAACAGCTCCACCAATGACTACTAATTCAGGGTTGAATAGGTTGATGAGCCCTGCAAGTTGTTTCCCGAGTTTTGATCCAACTTCCTCAACAAGCTCTATAGCCAGCATATCCTCTTGAGTGGCTGCAGTAATAATATCATCCAGCGTTATGTTTTCGCCATTTTGGATGTTTTTCTCAAGTACAGTTGTGTTTCCTTCAGCAACTTGTTGCATAAATCGTTTGTAAATGTATGATCCGGATGCTTCTGTTTCGAGACACCCCTTCTTTCCGCATCTACAAATAATTTCATTGTCGAATACGCTTAAATGTCCAAACTCTCCTGCAAATCCCGATTTCCCATAATATAATTTCCCATCTGCAATTATACCAAGGCCAATTCCCCAGTTAATATTTACGAATAGAATATTTTTCTCGGTTGTAACTTGTCCTTTCATTAACTCACCATAAACCATTGCTCTCGAATCATTATCTACTGTTATGTTCAGGCCTAATCTTTCTTTGAATAATTCAGTTAATGGCCTGTCCTGATAATAATACAAGCTAAAGCTTTCGCCGGTTACTGTATTAACTCTACCTGCAATGTTAATTCCGGTATTCAGAATTTTGGATTTTGGTATGTTGATGGTGCTAATAAATTCATCAATAATCAGACATAAATTATCAAAACTCTCTTCAGTATTTTTATATGAAAAGGGAATGTTAATCTTTGATTTTATGAGGTCGCCGTTAAAATTAATGATTGCTATATTTATTCTCAATCTTTTGATATCAACACCAAGAAAATAGCCTGACTCCGGATTTATACCATATAAATTGGGCCTTCTGCCACCGGTTGTTTCAACTTTCCCGAAATCAATTACAAAACCATCTGATATGAGCTCGCTTACTAACTTGGTAGCTGTTGGTACACTTACATTTAACTCCTTTCCTATTTCTGAAAGAGTTTTCTCTCCATTATTAATTAAGTGACGCAGAATATTGATTTTTAATAAAGCATTCTTTGATGCCGACTCAATATTTTCAATAAATGAGTGTTTCATGTTGGATGATATTAAAATAATGAAGTATTCTGCAAAG
>CAYGJI010000104.1:0-6564 GCA_964350125.1 uncultured Paludibacter sp.
ACTAATTAATACAACAAACAACATGAGTGAGATAATCAATAATTCCTTCGAAAGGAAGAGAAAACTGAAAGAATTAATCCTGAAACTTCACGAGGGAGAATCGGAAGAGCAGGTGCGCCACGAGTTACTGGTTAGTCTGAGTCAGATACCCTATGGTGAGGTGGTTGAAGTTGAACAGGAACTGATTAGCGAGGGCTTGCCCGAAGAGGAAATATTGCAGCTTTGCGATGCGCACTCGGCAGTGTTGAACGGTCATGTCAATTTGTCGGCTCAGGCGGCAATACCCGAAGGTCATCCGGTGGATATCATCATGCATGAAAACAAAGAGTTGGCTGTGGTTGCCAATCAGGTTTATGGGGTATTGTCGGAGCTGGAGCAAGATGCAAATGCTGATTTTGACTCTTTGTTGCTTCGTCTCAGAGCTTTATATAACCTGCTGATGGATGTCGACAAACTCTATCAACGCAAGGAATATCTGCTTTTTCCATACCTCGAAAAAGAAGGAATTACAGGACCACCTAAAGTGATGTGGGGTAAACATGATGAAATCCGGGAACTGATAAAAGGTAGTATCGAGTTGCTGCAGGTGTCTGACATTAGCAGGGATGATTTGCTTGCAGCTGCCGAAATAGTACTTAAACCCGCCGTTCGTCAGGTCGTTGAGATGGGACAGAAGGAGTCGGAAATTCTTCTTCCCATGGCCATGGATAAGCTTACTGAGGCCGAATGGTACGAAATCAAAAAGCAATCGCTTGAAATTGGTTATTGTTTATATGATCCCAAGGTGGAGTGGCGACCCGTATGGGCAGTGGATAGCATGCTTTCGGAGATGAATAAATCGGGGGAACATGTGCAGTTGCCATCAGGAGGTTTTTCGGTGGAGGAATTGATGGCAATCCTGAATACTGTTCCTTTCGACATGACTTTCGTGGATAAAGACGACAAGGTGAAGTACTTTACTCAGGGTACTGAACGAATTTTTCAAAGAAACAGAGCCATTCTAAACCGGGATGTGCGTCACTGTCATCCTCCCGCAAGTGCACACATTGTTGATAAGATTATCGACGATTTCAAAACCGGTAAAGCATCCAGAGCGCCCTTCTGGATTAATATGCGGGGCAAAATGATTCATATAGAATACTTTGCACTTCGGAGCGGGCAGGGTGAATATCTTGGTACGCTCGAAGTTTCTCAGGATGTGACTGTTTACAGAGAGCTCGAAGGTGAGCAAAGAATTCTTTCCTATTCAAAATAATAATCAACAAAAATACAATGGAAACAAAACTGATGATAAGTCCCAAAACAAAAGTGTTACAGCTGATTGAGGCTTATCCGCAACTGGAAGAAGTGCTCATAAACATGGTGCCTGAGTTCAAAAAGCTGAAGAATCCGGTGTTACGAAAAACAGTAGCTAAGATTGCCACCCTTCAACAGGCAGCAGCCATTGGAAACCTGAAGGCAGAAGAGCTGATTAACAAATTGCGTAGAGAGGTGGGGCAGGAGCAGGAGGTTGCTGAGAACGATAGTAATTATGTGACAACGAAGCCGGCTTGGTTCTCGGAGACGAAAGTAGTTAAGTACAATGATATCCGTGAAATGCTCAATGCCGGTGAGCATCCTGTAAATCAAGTGCTTTCAGATCTTAAGGCATTGAAGGATGATGAAATATATGTGGTAATTGCTCCTTTTCTGCCTGCTCCAATGATTGATAAAGCACAAAGTCTGAACTTCAGACATTGGGTTGATAAAGCAAGTGATGAACTTTATAAAATCTCTTTTTGTTCTCAGTGAAAATAAAGCGTTTCACTGATGATAGAAGTAATAACAGATTTTAATCAAAAATACAGGGATGATATCCGGCAGTTGTATGTAAATACATTTTCGAATGGTGAGAATGCACAATGGATTGATTCGAATATACTGGAAGAGTCATTAACCAACACTTACCAATCGGGTTTTATGATTGTCGGGCTGTTGTCGGGAAAACCGGTGGCAGCTCTTTTTGTTGTACCACTAAAGTTTGATAATTATTGTCCTGAAGTCGTCCAGCGCAATTTTAAGCCCGAAATAACACCCTATATTTCCGAACTGATGGTCGATGATGGATTCAGAGGTCGCGGCTTTGGAAAAATCATTCTCGAAAAAAGTGTCGATATGTTAAAACAAAAAGCCTTTTCAGACGTTTTTATTCGTGTGTGGGAACGCAATCAAAAAGCCCTTCAACTATATCTGAATGCAGGTTTTAAGACTGTAGCAGAAATAGTGCAGCATAAGAAGTTACCCGACGGAATTGGCACATTAGAAATGAGAAAAGTGTATTTACATAAGCAATTATGACGAATCTTCAGCATTTGGTTACTAAGACCATCGATTTAAGTCAGGGAAATCCTGAAGCAAAAAGAGCAGAAATCAGAAATTATTTTCTGAAAACATGGGAAGTGGATGAGTTACTCTATACCCAACTGAAATCTGACGACATATTTTATCACCGGGGTGATCCTTTGAGGCATATTTTGCTTTTTTATCTCGGACATACTGCTGTTTTTTACATCAATAAATTTTTTCTGGCCGGTATCGTCAGAGAGCGGATTAATCCTTTTATGGAATCGGTTTTTGCAGTAGGGGTGGATGAAATGAGCTGGGACGATTTGAATAACAATCACTACGACTGGCCAGCCGTATCAGCAGTTCGCGAATACCGCAATAAAGCCAGAGAAGTGATACTGAAGGTGATAGATGAAACTCCCCTGACCTTACCCATCGGTTGGGAAAATCCTTTCTGGCTGGTGATGATGGGGATTGAACACGAACGAATCCATCTCGAAACATCATCGGTACTTATTCGCCAGCTACCACTCGATGAGGTGGTGGCCGGTCGTTTTGGAACGATATGCAGTGTCAGGGGTGATGCCCCCGAAAACAATCTGGTTGAAGTTGAGCCCATGGAACTTAAACAGGGTAAACCCTGGGACCATCCGTATTATGGCTGGGACAATGAGTATGGTTCAACTGAGGTTAAAGTGCCGGGATTTAAAGCGTCACAAATGCTCATCTCGAATGGTGAATATCTTGAGTTTGTGGAAGCAGGTGGATACAAACAGGAAAAGTACTGGACCGAAGAGGGTTGGAGCTGGAATACCTACCGCAATCAGGGGATGCCTCTTTTCTGGAGAAAAGATGAACAGGGTTACCGTTTGCGTTTGGTAGCCGAAGAAATTGACATGCCCCTGAACTGGCCTGTAGAGGTCAATTACCTTGAGGCCAAAGCTTTTTGCAACTGGAAAAGTGAGCAAACTAACAAAATTTACCGTTTGCCTACTGAAGAAGAATGGTATGTGCTTGCCGGATTAAGTCTGACCGGGACCGGGGATCAGCCTGAATGGAATAAAGCTCCAGGCAATATAAATCTTGAGTATTTTGATTCACCCTGTCCTGTTGATATGTTCAAACAAGGCGATTTTTACGATTTGCTTGGCAATGTATGGCAATGGACAGAAACACCAATTACAGGTTTTCCGGGATTTAAAGTGCATCCGATGTACGACGATTTCTCGACGCCCACTTTCGATGGTAAGCATAATCTGATCAAGGGAGGTTCATGGATTTCAACCGGAAACGAGGCAACGTTCCATTCGCGGTATGCTTTTCGCCGACATTTTTATCAGCACGCGGGTTTCAGGTTGGTACAATCGGATATCCCGCTCGAAATTAAAACAGATGTTTACGAAACCGATCCGGAAGTTACACGCTCATGTGAAAATCAGTGGGGCAATGCTACGCCATCAAATTATCATGTGGAGCTTGCTATACTCATCAAATCTCAGTTGGGAAATGAGTTGAACCGGATGAAGGTGCTTGATTTAAATGCTGATACCGGTCGTTTGGCTTTTGAACTTGCTCCTGAAATAAATGAACTGATGGCTCTCGATTTTTCAGCCCGTTTTATTCGTATGCCCGATCAGTTAATCGAAAGAGGATTCATGCGATACATAGTGCAGGATGAGAACGAACTGTTGTTGTACCGTGATGTGGAATTGAAAGAGCTTGGGCTGGGTGCCGGTATCGACAGAATTAAATTTATGCAGGACAATGCCAACAATTTAAAGCCCATTTTCACAGGATACGATTTGATTATTCTGCCTAATGTGTTGGAAGAAGTTGCTTGTCCCAAGAAATTGTTGCTTGAAATTCACAGCCGACTCAATCCGGGTGGTTATCTGGTGATTGCGTCCGATTACGATTGGGAGGCACAACAGGTTGCACCCTATTGTCGGCCCGGAGGCTTTAAGGCCGATGGCGAGCCTGTTAGTTCACAGCAGGGTATAAGCAATTTACTCCGCAAAAAGTTTGAAAGGGTAGGTGACAGCCATGAACTGATTCGTTATGAGCGCTTTAATTCACGTAAAATGCTGTTACGCAGGTGTGAAGTTACGTTTTGGAAGTTGGTTTAGTCCTCCTTTTACGGTGGCGCCACCACAAAACAATACCCGTAATGAGCAGTGCCACGCCCGATAAACCTGTGAGAGGAACTATCAGGATGTAGAAGGGGCCAATCAATGGTTGATAAATCCTTCCTGTGTGAATTTCCTGCGATACATTCCATAGCGACATGGGCGATTTTTCAAGAATTTCGACCGGCATGGGCGGAAACTTTTCGCGGTTAAACGGACTGCCGGTACCTTTATCGTAATCGAAAATCAGTGGATATTTACCGAAATGCAATGTAAATCCTGAAATCTTGTGATCTCCCACAGGTGAACCGGCTTTGGCGGGCATAAACCAGGGCTTTTTTTCAATCAAGTCCCAAACATCGCCTGATTCGTAGTTCCATGCAAATAATCCATTGAACGATCCCACACAAAGCGTGTTGTTACCCATATTATCGAGAACAGTAACGCCCATCACACTGGCAGGTGGCTGAGAATCAAATCTTTTCATCGACTTAAACTCATCATCTGAATAGTAGAAATAGTCTGATGCTGATATTACATAGCGCTTGTGTTCCGGTAACCAGATAATGCGGCGTAATATATCGTACCATGGATTTGGTGTGTCGAGTTCGGTATGGGGTATTTTTCCTGTTTTCAAATGAGCAATGGGAATGAGCAAAGGTGGCCGCAGAAACATTCCGGTGATGGTTGTTATCAGTAGAAGTCCGGCCACAATCCAGCCAATCTTCTTATGCCATCTGAAATGCCACTGAAAATGTGTTTTTATTTGCTGCCTTTCTTTCGTTTGCAGTTTTTTGTGTTTCAGTTTTTTCCTGCTTATATACATCCAGGCTCCTCCGATGGCTAAGAAAATGAATACAATTGCTACCATATCGACGAGCAGTTTGCCGACCTGACCATAAATTTCTCCGCTGTGTATTACCCAAAGTGTTTTGAATAGCCCAACTTTGTTTTCATAACCATCAGGTGCGGGCAGATCAATCACCTGATAATGTTTTAAGTCGGTTGTAAGCAAAAGGTGAGAGCGGGTCATGACGAAAACGCTGTCGCCCTTCACCAGCATATCGACCACATTTTTTTCATGCACAGGCATCAATACCGATTTCCAAATGCCGCTGTATTTCTGATACTCATATAGTCCGAACAATGTTCCGGCCAGTATTCGGCCATCTTTCGTGTAGCTTACCTTAAATGTTTTGCGTTGATCAATACCTTTAGGGAAGCCCTGATTGAAATCCTGAAAACTGCTGAAAGTGCTGTCGGTGAGCCAGATGCCAATATTTCCATACATCAGGATGCTATCTTTGCCTATCAGTTCAGTTGATCTTACAGCCGCCAGATTCCAGTCCCGATAAGTGTATTCATCAGGCAAAAACCGGCGATCGATACTCAGCGATGAGAATGTCTGGCGGTGATTCAATATGATCCCTGAAATAGAAAAAAGAATGAGCAACAGGGCAAGGATAAGTCCTGACCAACGGTGATATTTTATAAAAAAGCGAGGCATTGAGAATTTATTTGAGGCGCAAAAATAAATTTTTTGTTTAAATTATGAATGTGAATCATGTTGCAGATTTTCTTAGCTGCGACATGATTCACATACTTCAGATTAATCAGGATTTCCTTTTGGACAGAAATGTTTTCTGAATTAAATCCCAGAAGATGATTAAACCACCGATAATCATCATACCATCAGGAACAGTGCGGGCCCACATCCATCCTTTGAGCGTGTCGACTGTTTCGCGCAAACGAGCTGTGAAATAGCCTGATTCCATAGCTACTTCAGCGGCATTGGTATAAACCGTTGTTTCCTCAAGCAATGCTGTTTGTTTGCGGAAATCTTCAATGACCCTGACTTTAACAGCGCCCCTTTCGATGTCGGTTAACTGATCGTTTGGCCTGCCGTAAAGTTCTATTCCGTAATGGTCGTACAGATAAACTGCTCTGTAATGCAGAAAATCAGTCGAGAAATCAGGTCCGAGACCATGATAATTGCAATGATCCAGAATGAAACGAATAGTCCTTTCCGGCTCATAAATATGTCGCGCAATGATTGTTTCATTTTTTTAAAAATTATCCCGAGTGGGGGATCCGCCTTTGGCGAAAGATTTAA
>CAYGJI010000105.1:0-6383 GCA_964350125.1 uncultured Paludibacter sp.
CAGTATGGCCATCGCATCCGCTATTTTGCAAAGGAAAACGGGGGAGTAGCATCAGCACTTAATAAAGGAATAGAAATGATGCGGGGCGAATATTTCTCCTGGTTGAGTCACGACGATTTGTATACGCCTGATAAGGTGGCCCATGCTGTGGAAGCGTTGCAAACAGTGCCCGACCCGCTTCGCACCATCGTTGTGTGCGATCTCGAACTGATAGATGCAGCCGGTAAGCTCATTTACAGGCCGGTAAGGAAGTTGGTAAGCGGGCTTTTCAGCGGTAGGGAGGTGTTTCTGAAGTTTTTAAAAGGACTACGCTTCGGAGGCTGCAATATGCTCATACCACATGATTTATTCAGTTTGTACGGCAATTTTAGAGACCTGAAAACCATGCAGGATGTTGAGTGCTGGATACGCTTTATGCTCAACGACTGCAGCTTCCTTTTTACCGAAAACAGAAGTGTAAATACCCGCATACACAACAAGCAGGACGGTCAGCGACTGCAACATCTGGTGCCTGGAGAAAAAAATACCCTTGGCGAAATTATGGTCGGTCATCTCAGAAAGATAAATGCCGGCAAAGAACTCTGGAAAACTTTACTGAAACACGAAATCATGGAGGGAAATCATGAGTCTGCGGCCATCATCCTGCATACCACCGGAAGGTCGTTTCTGTTTATAAGACTGTTCTATGGGACCTGGTATTTCCTGCGAAGGTTAGTCAGAAAATGGTACTATAAACTCGTGATATACAAAAATTGAAATAATTATTACTTTGATTTATCTTCTGGTTTTTAACCAGGGAGCCACAGGGCGCACTGGTGATCCATTGTAAATGTAATTGCAAAGACTGATTAAATATGCTGCTGCAACTTTGCCGGAAATGCTTGCTTTACACCATCGTATAATGTCTGTTCGCTCAGAAACACTGTGCTTCCCCCTGCTGATCCAGTGTTCAAGCACAGATTCCATATTGTTGGAATTTAAACTGAAAACGGCGCCCCGATGTTTTCCATCGAGTAACACCGACGAACCACACATGTCCGATGCCAAAACACGCATCCCGTGCTCAAGTGCTTCATTCACTACTGCACCCCAGCCATCGAAAAAACTAGGTAAAATAAGGATGTCTTTCCTGTGCATAAATCCCTGAACTTCAGCATTATCCATGCTGCCAAGGAAATGTATATCAGGCGCATCGCTAATTTCTTTTTGAAGTTCAGCTTCCAGATTTCCCCGACCTATGATGTCGAAAGTATTGAAACGGCCATGCAGTTTTTTACAAACCCTCACCAGATTCAGGATGTTTTTTCGCTCATCAATACTACCGACATAAAGTAAATCAGGTTTTCTGAATTGAAGATCGGGTTCAGGAATTTCGCCTGTATTGTGATTGCCGAAAGTGGATTTGGGAGATTCGGTGAAATAACCAAAGTCAAATATTTTGTTTTCATCGAAACCAGCCTCACTAAAACAGCGATGCCCCAGATCCCCGGTTACCAGTATGCCATCCACTTTATTCCCAAATCTTTGTCTGCTTATCATCAGCCTAATCCTTCTTACCATACCACGGATGCCCTGCAAATCGTATGGTTCAGTATATACGAGGGTCTTCAAGCGATTGTTGAGTGCGAAAAGAAAAGCGAAATGTGTTGTCCGATAGGTCTGAAAGCCCGAAAAAATATGAATGGCTTCTCTGAATTTCAGGAGCAAATGGTCCAATTTATCTGCCTGCGGGGCTACAATGATGTTTACATCACCCATGTCGGGCACATTCCAACCTTGTTCCAGTCTGAACTGATAGGATTCCTGTTCAACAACCAGTGATACTTTGTGCAAACGGGAAAGCTCTGTAAGTAAGGCTTTCTGATGAATAGCGATGATGTTTTGCCAGAATACAAATTCCATTTTACACTGTTGTCTATTTTAATCCTGAAATAAATCCTTTTTCAACGAATAAGTTGCAAAAATAATCAAATTATCCGTTGCAGGGCAATTCATTCTTCAACAGAATGTGCTTTCTACATAATTTTTATTAACTTTGCCAACCATTTTTTCAATAATTATTGATAATAAAAAGTGCTATTTTACGTGTCTTTTCAGATGAATAACTTCATACTGAAAAGGATACAAAACTAAAAAATAATCAATTTGAAATGAAACACCCATACCCTATTTTCTTTCTGACAGTTTTAATTCTTTTTGCTTCCTGCAAAAGTTACGAGAAAGTGGTTTATTTGCAACAGGCCGGTACGCCGGCAATCATGAACGCTGAAGAGCAATATCCTATGCCCGAAGCAGTTATACGCGAAGGCGACCTGCTCGTTATCACCATCAATACCAATACACCCGAAGCAGCCATACCCTTCAACCTTCCCCTGATTCCGGGTAATACAGCCACCAGCTACAGCATGAGAGGCAGCAATAATCTCTCGTATGGACTTGGGCTTCAGAATTACCTTGTCGATGCACAGGGATTGCTTACTTTTCCGGTGATCGGGCAGTTGAAAGTGGCCGGACTGACTAAAACGCAACTTGCCGATTTGCTTCGTCAACAAATGTATCCTAAGTACCTCAACGAAGACCCTATCATATTGATTCGTTTCGGTAATTTTCGCATTTCAGTGCTGGGCGAAGTGGCCCGCCCGGGAACATATCCCATCGACAACGAAAGGGTCAGTATTCTCGAAGCTTTGGCACTGGCCGGCGATATGACCATTTACGGAAACCGCTCCAATGTACTGCTTGTGCGCGAAACAAATGGTTTGCGCGAGTCCTTACGTATCGACCTGCGCGATAAAAATCTTATACTTTCACCCTACTATTACATGCAGCAAAACGATGTGCTCTATATCGAACCCAATGCGCCACGGCAAAGGTCGTCAGTCATAAGTACTGCTGAAACAATTTCCATTTCTATTGTGGGAACACTAATCTCACTGACTACGCTGTTAATCAATATTCTGAAGTAAATTTGAACAAAGCGAGATTTACATGCGTTCTGAACTCACTGCAATAAAAGATAACGTAATCAAGAAACCGGAAAAGCAATGGTTTGTGCTGTACACTACGCCACGTGCCGAGAAACAGGTGGAGCAACGCATAGCCGATGATATCACCGAAGTATTTCTGCCACTTCACCTCAGTCCGCGAAAATGGTCGGATCGCATTAAAATGGTTGAAGTGCCCCTTTTCCCGTCATACATTTTTGTAAAAACTTACCGGTGGCATTTGTACGATTTGGTGCGAATGCCGGGTGTAGCCCGCATCCTTTATTTTTTAGGAGAACCGGCTGTTTTGCGCGATTCGGAAATTGAAGCTATACGCAAATTCCTCGTTATAGCCAGGGGGAAAGCCTGTAGCTTTGAAGTGGATGAGGTGGTGAAAGTGGCTATTGGTCCGCTGGCCGGTACTTTTGGCAAGATAAAAACGGTGAAGGGAAAATATGTAATATTACTGCTAAATAAACTTGGTCTGTATGCCCGGGTATCAAAAGATCAGATTGTGAAGTAGTTAATTTAGTATAAAGAATTTAAAATCAATTTGTTGGTTCGTTTTAATATGTGACCGACGGGGCTTTGCCATTTAATAAAGTGATGAATATGACTAAACAGAACAGTATTCCGGGACCACCTCATCTGGGCCCTTCTGCCCGCGAACGTGAGGTGCTTAATCTTCGTGAAATCATCGAAGGTTATATTATCTATTGGAAATGGATCATCGTGTCGGTAGCAGTCTTTGTCATAGCAGGTATGCTCTACCTGCGTACTCAACAGCCTGTGTATGAGTTTAAAGCTTCGGTGTTGGTTATGGATCCCCGTAGCCAGATGAACGAAATGTCCATTTTGAACGAACTCAAACAGATGGGTTTCAGTACCTCCCGCAATGCAACCAACAACGAAGAACGTGTGCTTAAATCAACCCACCTCATGGGCAGGGTGACCGATGAACTCGACTTGCATACGACCTACATGCAAAAGGTGAAATTTTACATGGAGGATTTGTACACCGATTCGCCTTACCGGGTAATTGCCGATAGTGCAACCCTGTATAATCTGGTTCACACTCTCTATATTGAAATTGAAAAGATGGGAGACAGTTTCGAAGTGGAAGGTAGTTATTCGAATGAACAATTTGAATATAAACTCCAAAAACTTCCTGCACGCATCAATACCCCGGCAGGTCCGGTATTGATAGAAATTACCGAAGTCGCTACCCGTCAGCAACCCCAGGTGAAGAAAAATGGCAAAAAGGAACATAATCCGCTCGATCATCGTGTTTTTGTGAATATCATGCACCCCGATCGCATGGCCCAATCGCTGGCATCGACGGGAATCAAAACTGAAATCGACAAACTTGCCGATGAAATATGGATCAGCTATCGGTCGAACCACATGCGCAAGGGTAAGGAAGTGCTGCATACGCTCATCCGGCTTTACAACCGCGATGCCGTGGAACAGATAACGCAATCTGCTATTTTCTCAGGAATTTTTATCGACGACCGTTTGAGCCTGCTCGAACGTGAACTCGCCGAGGAGGAGCAACGAATCGAAGAGTATAAGCAAAACAACGAACTTACCGATATAGAGTCGGATGCCGATATTTTTCTGGAAAACAATACCCGTTTTTATAACCAGCAAATCGAAACCGAAATTCAGCTACAACTGGTTGAGTATATCTATCAATACCTCCGAAGCCCTACCAACAGGTTGAAAATGATTCCAGACCCCGGTCTGAACGACATGAATATGGTCGGTGTTATCAACGAGTATAATTTGCTGCTCATGCAACGCGACCGTGTGGTGCAGGGTGGTACCAACTATAACCCAATGCTGCAGAGCCTGACCCGACAGGCCGAAACCATGTTCGCTTCCATTCTCGAAGGCATGGGAAATCTGAAACGATCGCTCCAGATACGCCACAAGGAATTACAGAGTCAGAATACCCTGCTGCGTACACGCCTGAGAGATATTCCGCGACAGGAACGTGAGTTTGTAGAAATTAAACGACAGCAGCAGGTCAAGGAATCGCTCTATGTTTTCCTGCTCCAGAAAAAGGAAGAAGCCTCATTGAGTAAAGCCGTAGCTACCAACAAAGCCCGGCTGCTCAATTCGCCCGACTTTGCAAGGCAGGTGGCTCCGCGCAATGTAGTCATAACCGCGGTATTTTTCCTCATGGGATTGTTCTTCCCCATCGGAGTTATATTCATCCGCAATTTGCTCACTACTACCATCAACTCGCGCTCGGATGTGGAAAAACTGACTCAGTTACCCATCCTTTCCGAACTATCGCATAACAAAACTCCCGAACCGCTCTTCGACCATACCTCGGGCGATGAACCCAATGGTGAACTTTTCAGGCTACTCAGGGCTAAGCTGCAGTTTGTGCTCAGAAATGACGAAAAAGTGGTACTCGTAACTTCCACCCAACCAGGTGAGGGTAAGTCGTTTGTGAGTGTAAACCTCTCGGTGTCGCTTTCGATGATGGACAAGAAAGTGCTGCTCGTTGGTCTCGACCTGCGCAAACCCACCCTGACCAAAATACTGGGAATCGAAGCGAAAGATGGTATCACAGCTTACCTGGCAGGGCAGCAAACCGACCTTCATAAGCTCATTTGCAGGGTGGCCGATGTGCCTAATCTCGATGTGCTACCGGCCGGAGTGATTCCACCCAACCCAAATGAGTTGATCATGATGGATAAATTCGATGAGCTGTTCAATTATCTGAAACCCTTTTATGATTATATCATCATTGATAGTTCGCCGGTGGGTGCCGTGTCGGACACTTACCTCATCGACCGCGTTGCCGATTTGTGCCTGTATGTGTGCCGCTCCGAATTCTCCGACAAACGCAATATCGAGTTTATCAACAGGTTGGATAGAGAAGGTACCCTTAAGAGAATTTATATTGTAATCAACGATGTGAAATTCGAATCCAACAAATACTCATACTATCGTAAATATGGATATGGCTACGGTTACGGCTATAAATAACCAAATCCATCCATGGTCTGAAATCTAATATCTAATATCTAAAAAAATGTCATCAAATATCTACCAGCAGATGCTGGACAAAATTGCGGCTAACCACGAGGTGGTTGGCGTTATCGGACTTGGCTATGTGGGTCTGCCTCTGGCAGTGAACTTCGCAGAAGCTGGTGTGAGGGTGCTTGGTTTCGACAAGAGTGCCGAAAAGGTGGATAAAATCAATCGCGGCGACAACTACATCCAGGATATCCGCGATGCAGTGTTGCGACAAGTGGTGGAAAACATCACACTCTCGGCAACCACCGACTTCAGCCGCATTGCCGAGTGCGATGCGCTGCTCATTTGTGTACCCACACCGCTCGACCGTTTCCGCAAGCCCGATATGAGCTTCATCGAAACCTC
>CAYGJI010000106.1:0-6328 GCA_964350125.1 uncultured Paludibacter sp.
GTACTAAACTATCAAATCACGACTTGAGTTTTACGACAGGTCAGGAGTTCTGAAAATGTTAATTATGATGTTTTAAATCCAGTTGTATCTTCATCATATCTTCCAACCGATGATGTGGTTTTTCAATTTCAGAAGGGATGGGTAATTTTGAATAGGTTTGAAAATAGAGCAAACAAGCATCTTTCCACCAAATGGCATCGTGCATTTGTATTTTCAACCGCGATTTTACATGTTCATAGCGATCTTTATCTACTAAAGTCTCCATGTTTTTCCACTGCTGCTGATATTGCCGGACACTTCTAACTCCTTCTTCGTAATGATAACAAAGCTCATCCCAGAAAATTCTTCCGCTTTTCATCTTGTGATTCCATGGCACATGTTGGAACCAGAGAAGGTACTTTTCCGGACATCTTTCTATGTTGTTGAATTGCTCCTTCAATGGAGAAAAGTACTGAGAGACTGCATTGCTTCCGGTTTCAGTGCGGTTAAAACCAATTCCGAATTCGCTTGCCTGATGGTAATACCGCGGCAGCCAGTCGGGACGTGCCCAGTCGAAGTAACACCAGGGTTCCGGACCATAATGATGATCCCAGGCAAAGAGGTGATGGAGTCCGAGCGGCATCATGTAATTCACAGCGGTTTCGTGCGATTTCAGCATCATCTCTTTTACTGGTTCAACAAATGCGGAATTGTGCGTAAATGTTTGTTTTATCCATTCGTCGGCGATTGTTTCAGCCGAAAGCTGGTGATTCCACGCCAACCGACCAAAGGCATACCAGTTGGCCTGTGCGAAATGATGGCCAGTCCAGTTAGCATCCAATCCGGTATTGGCAACTCCTGCAATAGCCGAAAACTGATGATTGAAGAGTGTATTATCGGTCGCTTTGGCCACAGTTGAACCTTTTCCCTTACAATAAGTGTCGCTATCGAAGAATTCTTTCCATTGCGTTGCAAGATACACTAAGTGATTCGAAAATCCCAAGTATTCCTGGGTGATTTGCAGTTCCGGCATGATAGCTGTTTTTTGCATAGCGCCAAACAAAGGACTGAAGGGTTCGCGCGGTTGAAAATCGACCGGTCCGTTTTTTACCTGTATAATCACATTATCCCGGAATTGGCCGTCTAAGGGCATAAATTCATTAAAAGCCTGTTTAGCCCGATCTTCCGGTGATGGATTATACACAAAAGCACGCCACATCACGATTCCCTGGTGGGGTTTCAGCGCATCGGCCAGCATATTGGCACCATCAGCATGGGTACGTCCATAATCCTGGGGTCCGGGCTGTCCTTCGGAATTGGCTTTCACTAAAAAACCGCCGAAATCGGGTATAAGCTGATATATCTCAGCCACTTTCACTTTCCACCATTCCTGAACTTCCACCTTCAGCGGGTCTGAATCAGGAAGACCACCAATCACCTTCGGCGACGAAAAATTCACCGAAAGATAGACTTTAATTCCAAATGGTCGGAAAATATCGGCGAGCACCTTCACCTTTTTCAGATAATCGGGTTTCAAAATATCGGGTGAAGCATTGACATTATTCAGCACTGTTCCATTAATTCCCACCGATGCGTTGGCACGCGCATATTCCCGATATCGAGGCGATATTTTTTCAGGAAGTTCATTCCATTGCCACAACGACCGGCCTGCATATCCACGTTCCACAGTACCGTTCAGATTATCCCAATGGTTGAGGATGCGTAAATCATACCCGGGATCTTCTTTCAACGATATTTTTTGAGTCAGCTGATTGGTTTCCTGCAATCGCAACAAGTGATAGGCAGCATAAAGCAGACCCGTCTCAGTGCTGGCAGAAAGCAAAAAACCCTTCCGATTGTTTCCGCTAATGTGGTATGAATCAGTACTTTTAAACCGGGAGATACAGTTTTTTCTGATACGTAGTTTTACCGGTGCTCCTTTCCATTGTGTTTTTAATTCGTCCATTGCAACGACTGCTGTTGCACCATCAGTATTGGCATCAACCCTTGCTGTTGCAGTTTTATCTGCACGAAGCCACAACCGGCTGCCGTCATCGGCGCGGATTACATGTACACACAACATCAACATGAAGATGTATATCGCTTTTATGTAGTTTGGTTGCTGCATTGAATAAATAGTTTCCATTAATTTCATTTTTTGATAAACCGCTTGATTGTCTGAATCAGCGGAAGTGCATATTTTCAGCCGTTAAACACCATTGTCGAGATGGCTCACATCATACATTCCGTACAGGTAATCAACCTGCAACTGCTTTCATGTAATGCTGAATATCGTAACATTCTACATTTCTTTTCCACTGACATGAAGAATGCCGGAGGCCGGATTGGGTTAAACTACAACCTTCCACCGAACCCCATTTTCCTGAATTTTCGGGTGTTACCTGATTACAATTGGTGTCGAAGTGGTTTGCTGCTGTACTTGCCGCTTTGGTGGCTACAGTGATGGTGTTGGATTGAGTGCTGGTATTTGTACCTCTCACACGATAATAGTATGTTGGTCCGGGAGTTAAACCAGCTACCACATGATTGGCCATATTTCCCACATGCAGGTTGTTATAGCCACTCACCATGTTAGTGAAGGTGTTGTTTGTGGCCACATCAAATAAATAAGCTTTTGAGCTCTGGTAATCGGTAAAGATTTTCACTCCCCGCCTCCCTGTATGGTTATAATTTTTCCCGCCTCATCATATTCCAATTCCACCACTTTCAGGCTGCGAAGCCAGGTGCGACCGCCCGAAGGCACGCTATCGTGATGAAACAGATACCATTTGCCCATGAATTCGACAATGGCATGGTGGGTTGTCCAGCCTACGACCGGAGTGAGGATTACACCCTGAAAGGTGAAGGGACCGAGCGGATGATCGCCCACTGCATAACACAATAGGTGGGTATCGCCTGTAGAGTAGGAAAAATAGTATTTCCCGTTGTATTTGTGCATCCACGATGCCTCGAAAAATCGGCGTTGTGTATCGCCTGCTTTTAGTGGTTGACCGTTTTCGTCGAGTATCAGCACATCCTGTGGCTCTCCATCGAAACTGAGCATGTCGTTACTAAGCTTTACGACTTTCGGACATAATGCCGGCTCATCGCCTTCGGGCAACCGGGCACATTCGAGGGCTTTGTTATTGCGGTAACGCTGAAGTTGACCGCCCCATAATCCACCGAAATACATGTAATTATCATCGCCTTCCTGAAAAATGGCAGGATCGATGCTGTAACTTCCTTTAATTGGATTTTCCTGCGGAACAAAAGGCCCTTCGGGACTTTCGCTGATAGCTACTCCCAGCCTGAAAATATCGTTTTTGTCTTTCAGCGGGTAGTACATATAATACTTTCCGTTGCGGTAAGCCACATCACAATCCCAAAGCTGACGACCGGCCCAGGCTATGTCTTTCACATCGAGCACTACCCCGTGGTCGGTTACCGGACCATCGACATCATCCATCGAAAACACATGGTAATTCTTCATGTCGAAATGATCGCCATTGTCGTTTTCCGGGATGCCGCTTTCGCGGTCGTGCGATGGATAAATATACAAACGACCGTTAAAAACATGCACTGCAGGGTCGGCCATATAATCATTCGGAACAAGGTATCGTGGTGTTTTCATTGTTGTGATTATTTAATGTTGGCAACCATCTCTTTATTTTTCACAACTGACACCTCCTTAATCAGCGTTTCTACCAGAGGTTTGGGTTCCACATTGCGATCGAACAACAGCGGATAGTCGGTTCTTCCCTTTACCGGCCAGTCGTTTTTCCACGAATGGGCATCACTCAAGCCCCACACGGTAACCCGACTGATTTTATCCTGATGTTTTACAAAAAGACGGAAGAATTCAGCAAAGCGTTGATGCCATTGTTCGTAAATCTCCGCAGGCAGTCCGTTAGCATAAGGATTAAGCGATTGTTTGTATTCAGCGGTATTGGCAATATCAGCACCTACATCAGGACTTGGAAAAGGCAAGACAGAAATATCCATTTCTGTAATCATCACTTTTACGCCCAGCTCAGCAAAAGCAATGATACTTTTTTCGAACTCCTCCACCGTAGGAAAATCCATACTCATATGTCCCTGCATTCCAATGGCATCGATCTTCACTCCCTGTTGCTGCAGTTTTTTAACCATATTCACTGTTCCCATCCTCTTACCGGGCAGAGCCATTGAGTAATCGTTGTAATACAGTTCAGCTTCAGGATCAGCTTTATGTGCGAATTCGAAAGCCAGACGGATGTAGTCTTCTCCGAGAATCTGGTAAAACTTGCTTTGACGGAACGAACCATCGTCGAGAATAGCCTCATTAACAACATCCCAGCCTTTTACTTTGCCTTTGTAGCGGGTCACTATGGTATTGATGTGTTTTCTCATGCGTTCAGTCAACACCTCGCGGCTCACATCTTTTCCTGACTCATCCACAAAAAACCAGGATGGAAGTTGTGAATGCCAGATGAGTGTATGACCCACCATATGCATGTTGTTTTTCAAACCGAATTCCACAAATTGATCGGCATTTTCGAAAAAGAACTGGCCTTCGGTGGGCTGCATTTTCTCACTTTTCATGCAGTTTTCGGCTACAATAGAATTGAAATGTTGCTTAATCGCATCAACCGATTTGGTATCCTGGCCGGTGTATTGTTTCTGATTTAAGGCTGTGCCAATCAGAAATTTATCCTTGTAGGCATCTTTCAATGTTTTAACTGTCAGTTTTTGTCCGTTTGAACAAGACATTAGTGCGAACATCAATATAGAAATGAATAAATACTTTTTTTTCATTTTAGTCGTTTTAAATAATTACAATTTATTTCTGCGCTCAGCCAACTCTGCCTGCAACTTCTCATTCATTTTTTTGGTTATCGGATAAAAGAACAGGGCAATAACACCTACAAAAAATGTAGCTGCCGGTATAATGCTTGAAGTCAGCTTAATTCCCTGAATGGAGGATGCTGATTGTAGTTCATTTGCCACAAAACCGAAATTGTCGATGATGGTACCACACAATGCTCCTCCGATTCCCAGTCCGGCTTTCAGCGCGAACACGATTCCGGCAAACACAAAACCGGTTGCACGTCTGTAATGTATCCATTCGGAATGGTCAGCAACATCGCCCATCATGGCCCACAACAACGGAATGGTTGGTGCATAGGCTAAACTTTTAAGGATGTTCAACACAAAAATGCCGGTGATATCCGAAGGTGAAACCACGAAGAATAGTGCGGTGAATAAGGACGTAAGTGCCAGGCACACAACAAACACATCGCGTTTTCCGAATATATTGGACAGGAACTGAGAAAGGAAAACAACACCGACAAGAGTTACTATTTGTCCTATCATATTAAAAAGGCTAAATCCCACAGCAAAAACCTTTTCGGGTTCATACACAATCAAACCAAAAGCATCAAGCACATTTTTAACCACTCCCAAATCTGAATTGGCGATTCCTACCAACCCTACTTTTTCCAGGAAATAGAATAACGCATTTTTATCTACCACGTAATTGAAATAGTACGACATACTGCTACCCCACAGAGCCAGGGTAGTAAAAAGGAAAAGAGTTAGAATAAACATTGCCTTCCAGGGTTTGTTTCCAAGAATATCTTTCAAATCCTGTTTAATTGGTGTTTTCTGGTTTGACGGAGGAGCAATTCTTTCACGTGCCGAGAAAAAGGTAATAATCATGAATATCAGTCCTACTACTGCAAACAAGCCCACAGTAAGCATCCAGCCTTTGGAAGAAACCGGCGAACCACCAAATTTGGTTACCAAAGGCAGTGTAAGTCCCTGAACCACAAAAGTGGCGATAGTTGCAGTTACGAAACGCACTGAGGCAATGCTTGTTCTTTCGCGTATATCGGATGTCATTACTCCACCCAACGATGAATAGGGCGTGTTGTTAAATGAATAAATTGTCATCAGTAGCGTATAGGTAACTCCGGCATATATGATTTTACCCCTTTCACCTAAATCGGGAGTGGTAAATGCCAGTACGAAAAAAACGGCAAACGGAATGGCCGACCAGATGAGCCAAGGACGATATTTACCCCATTTGCTGTTAGTGCGATCCGACAAAATTCCAACCACAGGATCGACAAAAGCATCGAAAACCCGGGCAAACAACAACACCATACCTGCAGCGGTTGCTTTCAATCCGAACACATCGGTATAGAAAAACATCTGAAACATCATCATCATCTGGAAGATGAGGTTGGCAGAGCCATCTCCTAAACTGTATCCAATCTTTTCGGCAAACGATACTTTTTGTGAATCAGCTTTCATATCATTGGTTTTATATCTCGTGCTTATTCGAAAGTTACATTTAATCCTGCCAGTC
>CAYGJI010000107.1:0-6183 GCA_964350125.1 uncultured Paludibacter sp.
GTATAATTCAAAGATTTACAAGCGGATAAACAAATAATTGCATGACAGTATTTTTACCTTTTCTTTAAGAAAAAAACAAAAAACTTCTAAATTTTACTTAGAAGTTTGAGGTTGCCAGTTGTCTGTTCCGGCCAACACCCTTTCAACGGTCCATGTTTGCGCTTGTTCAAAGGTGAGTTCATGCGACCACGCCACTCTCTTGAATCTGTCGGATCCCATTCCGCAATTCAGATACTCAGCAAAAAAAGTGGTTTTCTCCCGTTCAGGCCGGCCCCAGTTGTGCCATCCTGACTGATGTATATGTTTGTTCATCCGGCATTCCCGAAAAACCACTTTTGCAAAATCGCGCCATGGCCTTCCCAAATAGACTTTCTCAACCCCTTCCCCGGCCGTAAGTGTACAGCGGTAAAACAAATAACCATATACATTCTGCCGTGGTGTGGAAGCTGCTGTAATGTACGAATCTTTTTTACTGTGTATGGTACAGTTGTCAAAAACCGCCGTTGATGATCCGAAAATGAAGTCGGTAGTGCCCTCAATATAACAATTGCGGTAATATTGCCTGCTGAGTTGGCCGTATGTATATAAAGTGTCCTGATCACCCAGAAATCTACATCTGTCGAAGAAACATCTGTCGCCACTTACCAACACAGCAACTGCCTGTCCGATGGGCCCTGCTGTATTCTGAAAAGTAATATTCGCAGCGTAGAAGTCGTTGCCATAAACAAAAAAACCGGATGAACCTGACGTGCCTGTATGCTCACCAAAAACAGTCAGTTTCTGCGCCCAATCGCCATAGCAAAGAACTGTTTTATGAAGGTCTTCTCCTATCAGTGAGACGAATTGCTTTGATTCGGGCAGAATCAGTTTTTCTTCGTAAATCCCTTTTTTGATAAAGATCACCGTGCGCACTCTTCTGTAATCGGGCACTGCATTGATTGCATCCTGAACTTTTGTGAAATGTCCCGTACCATCCTGAGCCACAACAAAATGTACGGTGTCGGCCATCGATCCGGGAATAAAAGATAAGTTTTGCAAAGCCCCGGCAGTAAGTATTCCGGGGATTAAAACCAAAAGGCACCACAGTTTTTTCACAATCGAAAATATGTATTTCGCTGAATTTATTTCTTTTTGTCGAGTTCCAGTGCAAGCAGTATAAAAGGTCCTACACCTTTGGGATCATTGCTGCGAATTGGTTCAGAGATATAATACTCAAAAGATCCATCGCGGTAGGGATTGCCGCCCAATCCTGCCACGGAGCATGCCCTGGTGATTGAAATGGTACCATCCGCATTGACTTCTGTACTGTGTTTAATGAGACCGGCAAAGATTTTTTCTGCTTCTTTACGAAATTTGGCCGGCAAATATCCCTTGTTTGCACCCTTGGCCATGGCATATGCATACATGGTCGTTGAAGTTGATTCGAGATAATTTCCTTCCCGTTTCGGAAAATTGGTAACCTGATACCACATGCGGGTTTTTTTATCCTGAAACTTCAAAAGTGAGTTTGCTAAGCGGTTCAGCATTTTAATTATTTCGAACCGACCGGGGTGATATTCAGGCATATAATCGAGCACATCCACCATGGCCATCATATACCAACCCATACTTCGTCCCCAGAAATGAGGCGATTGACCGGTTTCTTTATTGGCCCAGAGCTGTTCCCTGCTTTCGTCCCAGGCATGGTAGTTTAATCCTGTTACGGGGTCGATTGTGTGTTTATCACAAATTCTGAACTGGGTATAAACATCATCGAAAATTTCAGGTTTATTGAATTCCTTAGCATACCTGGCTAAAAACGGTGAGGCCATATACAATCCATCAAGCCAAATTTGATGTGGATAAATTTTCTTGTGCCAGAATGCACCTTCGCTTACCCTCGGATGTGTAAGCATCTGACTACGAAGCAACTCTATGGCTTTGGTGTATTTCGGATCTTTCGTCATATCGTACATATCGAAAAGAAAATTGCCTCCATTCACCCTGTCAATATTATAATCGCTTAGTTTGTAAGTGAGAATTTCACCATGCTCATTAACAAAGAAATCGGCAAACCTGTGTACGTAATCAAAGTATTTTTTATCCCCTGTGGCCAGAAAAACCTGTGTTACAGCTTTTGCCATCAAACCCTGTGTATAATCCCATTTGGGTCTCTTAACAAAATCGGCCATCCACAGTTCCGGATTTCTTTTCATATCCGAATCGGCAATTTTCAATGCCCATTCTTTATAGTTAAACTTTTTTTGTGCATGTGTAACCGACATGCTCAGCACTATCACTGCAAGAATTACAAATAATTTACGCATATTTCTGGATTTTGAATGATTTAACGGATGCAAATATCCTCAATTTTCCTGTAATAATAGTGGAATAATTGGTAAAAATTGTAGAGGATTAGCAAAAAGCAGTGGCTCCCCCGCCGTATTACTTCAGCGAAAGAGCCAACAACTATCATTGATACCGGATTAAAATCAGAATAAACTCCAGGCAACAGTGAGTCCTGCCATCACAATCGAAACCATGCTCATCAGTTTAATCAGAATATTGAGCGATGGCCCTGAAGTATCTTTGAAAGGATCGCCCACAGTATCGCCTACAACAGTAGCCTTATGATTGTCTGATCCCTTTCCGCCAAGATGCCCTTCTTCGATGTATTTTTTAGCATTATCCCATGCACCTCCGGCATTAGCCATAAAGATTGCAAGAACAAAACCGGCACCCAATCCACCTACAAGCAACCCAATAACACCAGCCACTCCGAACACAACACCCATAACAACAGGAACAATGATTGCCAGCAGCGAGGGAAGCATCATTTCTTTTTGAGCACCTTTGGTTGAGATTTCAACACAGCGGGCATAATCGGGTTCGGCTGTACCTTCCATAATACCTTTGATTTCGCGGAACTGACGGCGAACCTCTTCCACCATGCTTTGTGCAGCACGACCCACAGCGTTCATGGTAAGACCACAGAACATGAATGCCATCATGGAACCTATAAATACTCCGACCAACACCACAGGATTCATCAGATGCACATTATAGAAATGCATAAAGTCGGCGAAGGATGCATTACGGATTTCTTCTGTAGTGAGCATTTCTGCACCCACTTTAGCTAAACCTTCGGCTGTAGAATCGGCAATACGTACAAGGGCTATTTTAATTTCTTCGATATAAGACGCCAGCAGTGCCAGGGCAGTCAGGGCTGCAGAACCGATGGCAAAACCTTTACCGGTAGCGGCTGTAGTATTTCCCAGGGCATCGAGTGCATCGGTGCGTTGACGAACTTCTTTTCCCAATCCACTCATTTCTGCATTACCTCCCGCATTGTCGGCGATTGGACCATAAGCATCAGTAGCTAAAGTGATTCCGAGGGTTGATAGCATACCTACTGCAGCTATACCAATACCATACAGACCCAGGCTCAGATTAGCCGGACTGAGATAATTGGCCAAGTCGAAATTAATGGCACTCAAAAAAGCCAGAATAATTGCAAATCCAATGGTTATCACAGGAATAACAGTGGATAACATACCCAATCCCAATCCTGAGATGATAACTGTTGCAGGACCTGTTTTTGAACTTTCGGCCACATTCTGTGTAGGTTTATAGGAATGTGAGGTAAAATATTCGGTAGCCTGGCCAATGATAATACCTGCCACCAAACCAACTATTACAGAACATGAGATGCCTACCCAGTTTTGAATTTCCAACATATACATAATACCAAAGGTTGAGATGGCAATCAGCACTGAACTTACATTTACACCACGGCCTAATGCAGCAAGGAGTTGTTTCATTTTAGCTCCTTCTTTGGTGCGAACCAGATAAATACCTATGATTGACAACACAACACCTGCAGCGGCAATAAGCATGGGAGCCAGAACGGCTTTCAGCTGCATTTCGGGAGTTTTCATAAACGCTGCAGCACCCAAAGAAGCTGTAGCTAAAATGGAGCCTGCATACGACTCATAAAGGTCGGCACCCATTCCGGCCACATCACCTACATTATCGCCTACATTATCTGCAATGGTAGCGGGGTTGCGCGGATCATCCTCCGGAATACCAGCCTCTACTTTACCCACGAGGTCGGCGCCCACATCGGCAGCCTTGGTATATATACCACCACCTACACGGGCAAAAAGCGCCTGTGTTGAAGCTCCCATCCCAAAGGTAAGCATGGTGGTTGTGATGAATATCATTTTATGTGCAGGATCGGCATCTTCATGAAAATGATTCAAAATGATGTACCATACCGAAATGTCGAACAATGCAAGCCCTACCACAGTTAACCCCATCACAGCACCGGAACGGAATGCTATTTTCAGACCGCTGTTGAGTGAAGTACGGGCAGCGTTGGCTGTACGGGCCGATGCATAAGTCGCTGTTTTCATTCCAAAAAAACCTGCCAGACCTGAGAAGAAGCCACCAGTCAGGAATGCAAAGGGTACCCATGGATTTTGAAGGTTGAAATAGGCCATCACCGCAAATACCATCGCCATGACAATAAATACGATCAGCACAATTTTGTATTGCTGACGCAGATAAGCCATAGCACCTTTGCGCACATGTCCGGCAATTTTTTTCATTGTTTCTGTACCTTCGCTTTCCTTCATCATTTGTCTGAAGAAATAATAAGCGAACCCTAAAGCCACCAAAGAGGCGATGAGAACGAGATAAATAAATTTGTTGTCCATGATTTAAAAATTTGTATTAGAAAAGTTAATAATTATTAGATGTTTTTTTCAGATATGATGGATTGTGGTTGCAATCAGCAGATTTGTGTTAGTATTTTTTCAGGGACTCTTAATTCGCAGAATACGTTGAAACAAAGTGGGATGCGAATAATTAAAAAATACATATAAAGGATGTGGCATGAGATTACTCAGTGATTGAGATGAAAGCTTTTTGAGACCGGAAATCAGCGCTTCAGCATATCCGTATTTAGCAGCAAAAGCATCGGCCTGGAACTCGTATTTACGCGACAACTGATTGCCTGCTAAATCGAGGACTGTGGAAATGGGTGTGTAAAGTGTAAAAAAAGCAATTGCATTCAGATGAAAACTGGCATTTTTTCCACCCATCACCTGTGCCAGGATGTCGCTTTGCAAAATCAATCCGAGCAGGTAAAACAACAAGAGATTAAATGGCAGCGTGAAAAGTACGTTTTTCATGATGTGTTTGTGTTTGAAATGACCAATTTCATGTGCAAGCACGGCTACAATCTCTTCCGTATCTAATTGTGAAATCAGTGTATCGAACAGCACAATACGCTTTTTGGGCCCAATGCCACTGAAATATGCGTTGGCCTTAGTGCTTCTTTTGGAACCATCGATGATGTAGATATTCTTCAGCTTGAAATCCACTTTATCAGCAAATTGTTCGATGGCATCACGCAATGGCCCTTGCGGAAGCGGAGTTTGTTTATTGAACAGTGGTACAATCAGTTCAGAGTAAAACATAGTGGTAATTAAACTGATAAAAGTAACCGAACTGAAAGCGAGCAACCAGAAATAAACGGGTGTCAGGTTATAAATAAGTAAAATCAGAGTCAAAATTCCGCCACCGAAAAGAGCTCCCAGCAACCATGATTTCAAACGGTCAGTGATGAATATTCCGGGGGTAACTTTATTGAATCCAAACTTCTCCTCCACCACAAATGTCTGATACCAGTCGAATGGGATGAAAAGCAAATTATTGATCCACATCAGGATACCGAAGAAAAACAAAGTCTGCAGAATATTGTTATCAGTAAACTGAAAGATGAACGAATCGACCCAGCCAAAACCCTGCAAAAGGTACATCAGCAAAACAATTACAAAACTGAACGTTGAGGTTATCGCTCCGAAGCGGGCATTGGTTCTGAAATACTCCTGCTGACGAATGTATTTACCAGCATCATAAACTCCATGAAGCACAAAAGGCAGTGGTTTTGACGAATTGCGTATGTTCAGAATAGCCAGATAACGATCCAATCCGAATTCAATTATCAGTACTGTGATGATCGTGATAAATATGGCTATATACATGTGCAGCTCCCGGGTTATATTTTATTTTAGGATTTAAAACGCAAATGTAAAAAAAATGTGCATAAACAAGAAATAATTTGAACAATAATATTTAAAAACTATCTTTGTAACTCTATTTTAAAAAAACATAACATTCTATGAGACTATATACTAT
>CAYGJI010000108.1:0-6138 GCA_964350125.1 uncultured Paludibacter sp.
CGGGCTAAACAACCGAATGAAAGCACAAAAGACGTCCAAAAGAGCATCAATTAATTATTTATGTTGTTTTTAAATACGTTTAAAATATGACATTATTTTCTTCCTGTTACTTTATTCATGTTTGCAAAAAAAATCGCCCACAACACTGATTGATACAATTTTATCATATCTATTTCTTGTCCTTCTCTGCCCCCGACTGCTCCTCACCTGTAAAACCAAAACGCTCCTTTCCCTTGCGATATCGGGTTGTGGCTCTCGACATGTTTAAACACATCAATTCAATTCCGGTTTTGTCGGCGTGAAAATTCAGACTGCTGTTCGATTTTATGCCCAGATTTTCACCAACTGCAAAAGCATCCTGATTGGCTCCGAGATACACAAAATCCCAGGAATATACATCTTCCTGTTGCCGTATCAGTGTCCGGAGTTGTTCATACGACACCTCACGTGAAGCATTTTCTTCACCATCAGTAATTGTTACAAAGAGAACTTTCGAAGGTTTTAAATCATCAGCAAGCGAGTCAAGCTCCTTCCCTGCCTCCAGAATCAGCCGGTGCATCGAATCGAGCAAAGCGGTCGAACCTCTCGGATGGATAATAATATCGCCAACCTGCTGTATGTCTTTCATTGAATAAAGCACATCATAATCGCTGTCAAACTGGGCTGCTGTAATAGTACATGCTCCCTCTTCAGATTTTTGGTCGTCAAGAAACTTTTTCAGACCACCTTCCATATCAGTTTTAATTGATACCATCGATCCTGAACGATCGATCAGCAAAACGATGTGTGTGTAACCGGTTTTCATTGTTTATGGGTATTTATTGGTTTTGTGCGGAATATCCCGCTATTTTTTACTTGATGATAAAACTTAGACAAAGCATTCATAACATCATTATCTTGCTGAATATGACACAAAGATGCAACAAAACTGTGCATTGAATCTGCACAGCAAATTAATCGTACTTTTTAATCAGCAACTTTATTCTTTCAGCTAACTTGTTCCGCAGGTTTTCTGGAGCCAATACTTCTAACGCTTCCCCATAAGAGAGAATGAGTGATTCGAGTTCGTAATTGGGAATTACATTGATTTCCACGACACATTTTCCCTTACTCTTTTTAATTATCTGAGAACTGTGCAGTGGCTTAGTCAAAATATAAGGAAAAGTTTCAGGGTCGATTCTGAGTAAAATCTTTTCGGGTCGTGCATCTTTATATAAAGTTACCCCGATTATATCTTCGAGATACTCTGAGAAATTTATTGTATTGGGGATGTATTGTTGGTTGCATGCGTCGATAGCGATGATGCGGTCGAGGGCTAAATTGATTATTACCTTTAATTTCTGGTTTAGACCAAAAACAAACCATCTGTTTTTGTATTGCTTCAGGTAGTAAGGATGAAAAACAAAGGTTTGAAGTGTGTCCAGCTTGAAGCTTTTGTAATCGATCAGTAAAACTCTCCTGTAAAGTATTGCATTGAACAGTGGAGTAATGAATTCTAACCCCATCAAAAAATCATTGTGATCGAATTCGATGATTTGTTGACTGTTCATGGCTAAACCCAAACCCGATTGCAGATGCGTCGATATTTCGTTGATCCACAAAAACTGAGGCATACCTTTGAATCTTGATAAAACAAACAAGGTTTCTCTGAGCTGGTTTAATTCTGTTTCGTTGAGTGGTTGATTATTGATCGAAAAACCCATATCCTCATAACGATAATACACCTTCTTCCCATCCCTGATATGTTCCAGAGGGATATTCCAGCCCTGTTCGCTCTTCATAAACCTGATATCATCGAATATCTGACGGCGTTTCACACCCTCTGCTATTCCGGAAAATTCATCAAGGGCGCAGTTACAAGCCTCAATCAAATCATTGATATAGTAACGCCTGCCGGGATTGCGAAAGCATTTGTCGAGTGCCTGATAGCGGATTGAAGCGTGTTTGTTGGTTGGCATATTTTCAAATATTATGTTGAAACAGTTACTAAATGACCCGTAGGCAGTCGGAAATCTGAAAGTATTATTATTTCCATCACAAATATGTTGTAAAGGGATTGCTTTAACACTGTTTTTGTTCCAACAACCTCACAAGTTATCGTCGGAACCTGCTTTTTTCATCCATTTTTACCCTGCAACATCTGGTTTAATCGACTGAATAATTTTAGCAAATCCCGGAAAAAGATCAATTAACCTGAATTTTACATCTGCGTTTACATCTATGTCAATGTGTAGCAGTAACAACGATTCAAAATTACCACTTTATTTCGAATTCCCGCATTTGGAAAGTTTATATTCAATTGCTTCAACTATCATTTGCAAAATAACTTCAATTTCACCCAATGAAAATTAAGACTGTAAGTGAATATACACTAAATAAAAGGAATCCTGGTCAGCAACATTTATCCGGCGTGAAGTTAGTTTTGACATCAATGGAGTGCGCATTTGCTATAAAAAACTAACATTTTTGAACACATACGATTTTTTAGTATTTTTTCTAAATAATTACTGACTTGTTTAATTTCCTCAGCCCGCTCATCTCACTTTTTTTCATTATTTTTGCCGCCACATTATTCATTTTTAGTTGTTACACGTGAGCATTTCTGAAAACAATTCCCCCATATTCATAGATGAGTTCGATTATCCGCTTCCTGACGAGCGGATTGCAAAGCACCCTCTGACTGAACGCGATGCATCTAAATTGCTGGTTTACTGCAATGGCAGTATCGGCGAGGATGTATTCAGTAATGCAGTGGATTATCTGCCCGAAAATGCTTTGTTGGTGTACAATAACACCCGCGTGATTCAGGCCCGGATGATTTTCCGCAAAAATACAGGGGCACGCATCGAAGTGTTATGTTTGGAGCCCTCCGAACCGTCGGACTATGCTTTGTCGCTAAGCGCCACCAACAGTTGTGAGTGGATTTGCATGGTGGGCAATCTGAAAAAATGGCGTTCGGACGATTTAACTCTGAATCTGGAACATCAAGGGAAAACAATAACTCTCAGCGCCCGGCTGATTGGGCAGGAAGGCGACAGCTACAGGGTGCATTTCAGATGGGAAGGCGCGGAGTTGACTTTCGGCGAGATACTCGATTTGGTGGGCGAACTACCCATACCTCCCTACCTCGGAAGAGACACTGAAGAAAGCGACAAAACAAGTTACCAAACTGTTTACTCTCGTATTGATGGTTCGGTAGCTGCTCCCACGGCTGGACTTCATTTTACCAACAATGTGCTTGAAAGTCTGAAAAAGAAGCAAATCAGCACTTGTGAACTCACACTACATGTGGGAGCAGGCACTTTTCTGCCGGTGAAAACCAACGACATCGCTCAGCACAGGATGCATGCCGAAGTGATATCAGTGCATCGCGAAACCATTCAAAATCTGCTCAGGCACGAAGGCAACATCATTGCAGTAGGCACAACATCAGTTCGTACTCTGGAGAGCTTGTATTATATAGGTTTACAAATTCATCAGCAAAAAATTAAATCTGAAAGTGGCATCGTGGTTGAGCAGTGGGAGCCTTACCAAACCGATTACAGCCTCAGCACACACGAAGCGCTGCAGCTCATACTCAACCACCTCGATGCTCATCATCAAACCGCAATTCATGCTCAGACTCGCATCATGATCAGGCCGGGATTTCAATACAGAATTATCCGTGGTATGTTTACCAATTTCCATCAGCCACGAAGCACCTTGCTACTACTTGTATCGGCCTGGGTAGGAGCCGACTGGAAAGCAATTTATGACTATGCGCTCCGAAACGAATTCCGCTTTCTGAGTTACGGCGACAGTTCATTGTTATTAAAGTGAAATTTTCTGTGAAAAAATCTGTCATTTTGTCCAAAGGCAGGAAATTTGATATCTTTGCCAACGATTATTCAACAATTTAAAATTACGACAATTATGATTTGGATTATTTTCGGGGTTTTTGCCCTGGCAAGCTGGTTGATTCAGGCATCGCTGAAATCAAAATTCAAGAAATATTCGAAGATTCCCATCCCTAACGGGATGACAGGCCGGGATGTGGCCGATAAGATGCTGCGTGATAACGGACTTTATGACGTAAAAATCACCTGCACTCCGGGTCAACTCACCGACCATTACAACCCGCTCAACAAAACCGTGAATCTGAGCGAAGGGGTGTATCATTCGAATAGTGTGGCTGCTGCTGCTGTTGCTGCCCACGAATGCGGACATGCTGTGCAGCACGCTACAGCCTATGCACCACTGAAAATGCGTTCTAATCTCGTTCCTGTGGTTAGTTTTGCTTCGAAATGGGTACAATGGGTGCTGCTGGCAGGAATACTGCTGCTCCAATCGTTCCCACAGTTGCTGCTCATTGGTATTATTTTGTTTGCAATCACTACCCTGTTCAGTTTCATTACCTTACCGGTCGAAATCAATGCCAGCCAGCGTGCCCTTGCATGGCTCAGCAATGCCGGTATCACCAATTATTCGACCCACGAGCCCGCCAAAGATGCACTGAAAACCGCCGCTTACACTTATGTGATTGCAGCGCTCGGTTCATTAGCTGCACTCATTTATTATGTGATGCTTTTTTTGGGAAGAAGAGATTGATTTTTCCTGAATAAAGAGGACTTTTAATAACCCAAATTGACCATTAGAACCATCAAGTTGAAAAGTTGAACTCAAAGCAAGTAGGTTTTATGGTACTCCCCATTATCAGGACAATTTCAGCAGCAAGTTAAGAATTCCTTTTTTGCTGCAATTTCTGGTTTCATTCGGACAAAACGGGTAATAACTTTTGTGGCCGTCCCATCGAGCCCTAAAAAGTTATTCTCGTTTTAGGCCGCAAAGTGATAGATTTGCCCCGGGGTCTGATAATCCAATGATTGAAGTAACCGGTCGTTGTTATAGAACCGAAAGTAATCGTCCAATCCCTGCCACATAGTTAATCCATTTTCGTACACATTCAAATACACGTTTTCGTATTTTACGCTTCGCCAAAGTCTTTCAACGAAAACATGATCCAGACCTCGCCCTTTGCCATCCATCGAAATTTTTATTTCGTTCCTTTTCAGTTCTTTGATCAAAATATCGCTTGTAAACTGACTGCCCTGATCGGTGTTGAAAATCTCCGGCTTTCCGTGTTTCTCAATTGCTTCTTTAAGCACATCGGCACACCACTCGGCTGTCATGGTATTGGATAACGACCAATGAATATCAATCCTGCTGTGTTAGTTGATGATAGCCGTGAGATACATAAATCCCTTTTTCATTGGAATGTAGGTGATGTCCATGGCCCAAACCTGATAGCGCCGCGCTCTCCGGATTCAGTTTCGATTTGCCTGCCGGAACATAATAGAAACTGCTGCGTGACAGTGAAAGTAACTCTAACCGGGTAGAAATGCTCAAATCCTGATGATTCGGTTCAACCATATGCTTGCGCTCATCAAAGCCGCTTAACGCAGCTTTTTTAGAAATTCGTTCTGAACCATGAGTTCACCTGTTTGAGCATACAAAATCTGAGTATCTATGCCCTGTTCTTTACTTTTTCTTTAAATTAAGCTTTTTACTAAATTCTGTCCACCACTATTCCTGAAACATACTGAATTTCGTCATTTTCGATATTCAAATTTAAATTCACAACATAGCGTTTTATAATTCCTTCTTCATTTGCAAAATTGCTTAAACCCGGTATGCTTACAGCCTTTTCCATCTTTTTAAATTTACATTCAATCGCTTTCTTTTCACTTTCCTGGATGGTAACAAAATCAACTTCTGATCCACTTTGTGTACGGAAAAACTGCACTGTACCGGCTGCACGACGTTTTCGCCATAATTCCAGAAAAACATAGTTTTCAAACAAAGAACCATTGTCAACTCTGTACTCAGGTTCGTTAAAACTATTGTAAATTATATTTCTCAGCCCCAAATCATAAAAGAAAATCTTATTCATCTTAGTTATTGACTTCCTTTTATTCGAATGATATGGCTCAATCATGCGAATGATATACATTTGTTGCAACAGGTAAACATACTCTTCACATTTCTTGTACGACAATTTACACTCTTTACTCAACTCGTTGATATTGACCAAATTGCCGATCTGCATAGATAAGAGTCTTACTAATTTGTTAAATCCGACAAAATGCTCATTGGCAATAT
>CAYGJI010000109.1:0-1888 GCA_964350125.1 uncultured Paludibacter sp.
GAACCTACGGATGTTCCGCCGAATTTTAATACCTTCATTCGAAAATAGTTTTTTAGCCGTATAAGTCAAATGTTGTTATTATCAGTGTTTTAGCCACCAAACCGGCTCAACCCCGACTTATAAGCGGTGATGTGATTAATTGATTTTATACCGGATTGCAAAAGTAATACTTTTTTTCAAAATACATGACACTTTGCTGTACATCGGAGAATTGTGTACTTTTGTGCTGCAAAACAGGATTGAGAACAAACAGAGATTAACAACAAAAAATCCGGAAAACGGGCCATCAAGTCTCCATTATTCCGGATATTTTTACATGTAGGGTGGAAAACGGGACTCGAACCCGCGACCTTCGGAACCACAATCCGACGCTCTAACCGACTGAGCTATAACCACCATGTTTTGGAAATGCAAAGATAATACAGCCGCTATTGATTTGCAAACAATTTTAAGAAATTTCTAAAAAAATCGTAATCAACTGATTTAAAGAGACTAAATGATGAAAAAGAATTTCAGACTGATATATAATGATGCCGCTCTTGAGCAAAAAATATCAAACATTCAAAAAACTGTTAAGCTGCACATGAATGGAACAACAGCTCATGCGATGCAGGAAATGGGACTCAAATACGATCACAACTACGGTGTTTCCATCCCCGAACTGAGGTCTGTGGCCCGTACAATCACCCCTGATAAAAACCTGGCCATCAGACTCTGGCAAATCAATATCCGTGAAATGAAAATTCTGGGCACCCTCCTTTTCCCTGCAACACAACTCGATCGTGAAAAAGCAGAAGTCTGGCAGGACGAATGCGATAATATAGAACTCACCGAACAGGCAGTGATGAATCTTTTTCAACATTGGCCCGAAGCGGTCGATTTTAGCCTCGACTGTCTTCAATCTGACAACAAGAACAAGCTTATTTTCGGACTGTTACTGGCTCAGCGCACCTACGGCCGCTTCAATGCTGAACAAACCGAAAAGTTGATTGATAAGATTATCGACATCATCAACCGGTCAACCGACATGCTGGTAGCCCGCTATACAGGTACGGCTTTGGCTGCTTTTTGCCACAAAAACAGGGAAGTTGCTCTCAGGTTGAAAAAACTGGCCTATCAATTGGATGACTCGGAAAAACATTACCAACAAATAATAAAACAACTCATTGAACAGGAAATTGAATTTTTGGGACCCAACTGATTCGGTTTTGAAGAAAATTAATGTATCTTTGTAAGTCGTTGTAAAAAAATGAAAGAAGAAAGCCCGCTTCATTTAGCCAGGAACTTTTTTACGGACTATCTGGTGAAAAATAAACACCGGAAGACACCGGAAAGATATGCTATACTCGAAAAAATCTATGCTACCGAAGGTCATTTCGATGCTGAGTCGCTTTATGAGAGCATGAAAGACCATTATCGGGTAAGCTTGGCAACCATCTACAATACCCTCGAATTATTTCTTGAAATCGGCCTGATCGTCAAACATCGCTTCATTGGTCCGACTGCTCAATACGAAAAAACCATTGGCAGCATGCACCACCATTCGGTGTGCACCATCTGCGGAAAAATCAAGGAATTCACCAACAAGAAAATCAGAACCGCGATACAAGCCCGGAAATTTACGAATTTCGAAAGCACCCATTATTCACTCTACATCTACGGCGTATGCAAAAAATGTCGCAAACAAACCGGAAAATCTCTTGAATAATGACAACTCTTGGTTCTTGACTCTTGACTCTTGACTCTTGGCTCTTGACTCTTGGCTCTTGGCTCTTGACTCTTGGCTCTTGACTCTTGGCTCTTGGCTCTTGACTCTTGACTCTTGACTCTTGGCTCTAAAAAAATTGAATAACATATACAAAATGAAAGCAGATGTATTATTAGGCCT
>CAYGJI010000109.1:1988-6055 GCA_964350125.1 uncultured Paludibacter sp.
CTCTAAAAAAATTGAATAACATATACAAAATGAAAGCAGATGTATTATTAGGCCTGCAATGGGGCGACGAAGGAAAAGGAAAAGTGGTGGACGTTCTGACACCGGGTTACGATTTAATTTCCCGTTTTCAGGGAGGTCCAAATGCAGGGCATACCCTTGAGTTTGAGGGACAAAAATTTGTGCTTCGTTCCATTCCTTCCGGTATTTTTCAGGGCGATAAAATCAACATCATCGGTAATGGAGTAGTACTCGACCCGGCTTTGTTTAAGGCGGAAGTTGATGCTTTGGAAAAATCCGGACATCCGCTGACCGAACGTCTGAAGATATCGAAAAAAGCACACCTCATCCTGCCAACACACCGCCTGCTCGACCAGGCTTACGAAACAGCCAAGGGCGCCGGAAAAATCGGAACAACAGGCAAGGGAATAGGTCCAACCTACACAGATAAGGTGAGCCGTAATGGTCTCCGCGTGGGCGATATCCTTTACAATTTTGAAGAAAAATATCAGGCAGCCATCGAGCGGCACAAACAAATACTGGGTTTCTATGAGTTTGAATACGATTTGCCTGTTCTTGAAAAAGAATGGTTTGACGGGATCGAATGCATCCGCAGGTTTGAACTTATCGACAGCGAACATGTGATTAACGAAGCGCTTCGCTCCGGCAAAAAAGTACTGGCCGAAGGAGCACAGGGTACCATGCTCGACATCGATTTCGGATCGTATCCGTTTGTAACTTCGTCCAACACCATTTGTGCAGGAGCTTCGACCGGACTGGGCGTTGCACCACGCAATATCGGCGAGGTTTACGGCATTTTCAAAGCTTATTGCACCCGCGTGGGGAGCGGGCCGTTCCCCACCGAGCTGCATGATGATACCGGCGATCTGATGCGCAAAAAAGGCAATGAATTTGGGTCGGTTACCGGCCGTCCGCGCCGCTGTGGTTGGGTCGACTTAGTAGCCCTCAAATACGCCATCATGATCAATGGTGTGAGTCAGCTTATTATGATGAAAAGTGATGTGATGGATGATTTCGATACCATCAAAGCTTGCGTGGCTTACCGCATCAATGGCGAAGAAACAGAAAAATTCCCCTACTCCATCGAAGGCGAAGTAGAGCCTGTTTATGTGGATATGCCGGGTTGGAAAACCGACATGACCGCCATGCAGACCGAAGATGAATTTCCGGAGGAGTTCAACGCTTACCTGAGTTTCCTGGAAGAAGAACTCGAGGTACCCATCAAAATCGTTTCTGTGGGTCCCGATCGCGCTCAAACCATCATCCGGTAAAAAAAGTGATGAAATACCTGCATTTTCGAAATGGCGATGCAGTTCCGGCCTTCGGGATTGGCACCTGGCGTACCACCACCGATGAGGTGTATGGCTCGGTTTACGAGGCGCTGAAAACCGGATACCGGCATATCGACAGTGCTTTTCTGTACCAAAACGAGCAACAAACCGGGCAGGCCATCCGCGATGGCATCAATCATGGAATTGTGACCAGAGAGGAATTGTTTGTTACCTCGAAACTCTGGAACAGCTATCATCATCCCGACGATGTGGAGGAAGGATTCAGAATATCTCTTGAGAACCTGCAACTCGACTACATCGATCTGTATTTGATTCACTGGCCTATCAATTTTCGAAAAGGAGTGCTGATGCCTTCGGGACCGGAAGATTTGGTAGCTCCCGAAACCATTCCGATTGAGAACACCTGGATGTCCATGCAAAAACTCAAAGCAAAGGGATTGGTTAAACACTTGGGTGTATCCAATTTCAGCATCTCCAAAATTCAGCGGCTCATCGACCAAACCGGCATCGTACCGGAAATGAATCAGGTGGAGATACAGCCCTATTTTCAACAGAAGGAGCTTCTTGAATACTGCAACCAAAACGGCATTCTCCTGACTGCCTTTTATCCGCTCGGCGGACCAACCATCATCCGAAGCGACAAGAACCTGTTTGTACATCCTGTGGTTGTGAATATTGCAGAGAAACACGGAGCCACACCGGCACAAATTCTTCTTGCCTGGGGAATGGAGCGCGGTTATGCCGTGATACCCAAATCCATCCGACCCGAAAGAATCAAAGAAAATTTCGAATCGCTGAAAATCAGTTTGGACAACGATGATATGCAGCGAATGTCGGACCTCGACTGCGGAATGAGGATTTCGGTAGCTGCATACAGCATTTTTGAAGGAGGATATTACACTTTAAAAAATATATTTGAGTAAACTATGGCGACTGATTTTGTTGTAATCATTTCAGCACTCAGCGTTGTCAATCTATTCACGTTAAGCCAACTTGCAACATCTAACTTGTAATTTCCATATAAGCAGCGTCAACCGTTTTTTGCGGTTGCTTTTCGGGTAACACTGATTTTCGTATCCAGGGTTGGTATTTGTACCCCAGGGCATCGTAAATTTCGCGGGCTTTGGTTTCGGGTTTACGGCCAACCAGCTTTCCTTCAATAACCTGGTTATAGAAGCTACGTTCGGGGTGCTGAAAACAGACCTTGCCTTGCGACGCATTGATCACAAAAAGGATGAAAGCACCACCCTGGTTCCACCACCAAGCATGGCATCAGCTTTCGTAATGATTACTTCGCGGACACCGGCGCTGAGTGCTTCATATGCATTGTCGAGTTTTGGGATCATTCCGCCCTGCACTACGCCCGACTGAACAAGGTCTTTGAACAGCGACGGAGTAATTTCGGGTATCACGCTGTTATCATCGTTTTCGTCGCGCAACACTCCTTTCTTTTCGAAGCAAAACATCAGCGTCACATCGAAATGCTTTGCGAGTGCTTTGGCAGCTTCACCGGCAATGGTGTCGGCATTGGTATTGAGCAGGCTACCGCACTTGTCGTGGGTAAGGGGAGCCAGCACAGGCACCACATCCTTCATTATCAAATCAGCTAAAATGGAAGCATCCACTTCCTTCACATCACCTACAAATCCATAATCCACTTCACCTACCGGACGTTTTTCGGAGCGCATATAATTGAGGTCGGCGCCGGTGAGTCCTAAAGCATTGATGCCCAACGACTGCAAGCCTGCCACAATCTGCTTGTTCACCAAGCCACCATACACCATGGTTACCACTTTGAGTGTTTCTTCGTCGGTAATTCGCCTACCGTTCACCATGCGGCTTTCAATTCCAAGTCGGGCAGCCAGGGCAGTAGCCGAGCGGCCACCACCATGCACCAGCACTTTATGACCTTCGATGGCAGCAAAATCGGCAAGCAGTTGTTGCAGTGAAGCCGTTTCCTCCACAATCTTCCCACCAACCTTCACCAATGTAAGTTTCTCCATCAGAACTGAATCAGTGCATGAATATCTTTGGCTAAACCTAACCTTTCGCGTCCATTCAGGAAAGTGAGTTCGATGAGGAAGCTCACATAAACCGGAGCCACACCAAACTCGTGCAATAGTTGCAATGAGGCTCCTGCACTACCGCCGGTTGCCAGCAGGTCGTCGTGCAACAAAATCACATCATTCTTATCGATAGCATCCATGTGAATCTCAAGCGAATCGGTGCCATATTCGAGTTCGTAATCGATGCGGTAAGTTTCGGCAGGCAGTTTACCCGGTTTGCGAAGCAGCACAAAACCGGCACCGAGTTTATAGGCCAGGATGCTGCCAAGCACGAAACCGCGACTCTCGACACCCACCACCTTGGTAATGCCTTTGTCTTTGTAATAATGATAAAGCTCGTCCACGATGTATCGCAGCACTGCAGCATCTTTCATGGCGGTTGTAATGTCTTTAAACATGATTCCGGGCTTGGGAAAATCAGGTACGTTCCGGATGGAGGCGATAACTTGTTCTATATTCATACTTTAAATATTGATTTCGATAATGCTTTAGGAGGACAACCAACATACTATCAAAATATTCGGTGTTTTATTTTCCCTGCAAAAATACGTAATTCTTTGCTGTTCGATGTATATAAAAATTTCTTTTTTGATAAAAAGCTGTAATCATCCTGAATTTGACTTATCTCTTTCCTTTTTGTATCGTTTTCGGGAAGTAAGTAACAGGAAGAAAATAATGTCATATTTTAAAC
>CAYGJI010000110.1:0-5919 GCA_964350125.1 uncultured Paludibacter sp.
TATGTTGTTTTTAAATGCGTTTAAAATATGACATTATTTTCTTCCTGTTACTTAAGCCAGGTTTTTTGAAACAACTGCATTATTCCTGCAATCATTAGAGATATTAGAAAAATGTCTGAAAAATATCAACCCGATACCCAAAGGTACCAACAAGCTCCCGGTTTTAAAAAATGTGGCCGCAGCGGATTATCTTTGCCATTGGTTTCACTGGGTTTGTGGCATAACTTCGGCGATGCCGACGATCAGCAAGAAGCCTTTCGCATGTTAACCTATGCATTCGATCATGGCATTACACATTTCGATCTTGCCAATAATTACGGTCACCCCTGGGGCAGTGCCGAAAAAAATTTTGGTACAATGATGCATGAACATTTCAAAGCCTACCGCGACGAGATGATTATCAGCTCTAAGGCCGGTCATCTGATGTGGGATGGTCCATATGGCGATGGCGGTTCACGCAAATACCTGATGGCCAGCATCGACCAAAGTTTGCAACGGATGAAACTGGAATATGTGGATATTTTTTACTCGCACCGTTACGACCCTACAACTCCTCTGGAAGAAACCATGGGAGCACTTTCCGATATGGTTAAACAAGGCAAAGCACTCTATGTCGGTATTTCGAAATATCCTGAAGATAAGGCTGCGGAAGCCTGCCGTATTTTGAAAAACAATGGCACGCCCTGTCTCATTTATCAGGGACGATACAGCATCCTTTCCCGGGAAGCTGAAAAGGAGGTTTTTCCGCTGGCAGAGGCTGAAGGTTTGGGTTTTATTGGTTTTTCGCCCCTGGCTCAGGGAGTGTTGAGCGACAAATACCTGCATAACATCCCCGAAAAGTCGCGGGCAGCACTGAGTTATGGCTTTCTGCAACAAAGTCAGATAACTCCGGAAATTATTGATAAAATGCAGCATCTCAACGAATTAGCGAAACAACGCAAACAAACCCTCGCACAAATGGCTTTGGCCTGGTGTTTCCATAACGAAGCGGTAAGTTCGGTGATTGTCGGTACCAGTTCAGTAAAACAATTACAGGAAAATATCGAAGCGCTGAAGAATCTTCATTTCAGCGATGATGAATTATGGCGCATCGGTGAAATAGCACAAAAATAACAAAATTATGCTCAGGAAAGTGTTGTGTGGTTTGGCAATTGTACTGTTGACAGGATTAACTTCCTGTTACGATAATTACATTTCATCTATCCCCGATTATCCTGTTAATCTCAGTCTGAATCTAACCTCCACCTACCCTACCTTCAGGAATTCCGTAAACCAGTTTTTGGTATTTGATAAACCTGTTAAGCAAGGCGATTTTGTAGGTTTCGGTGGAATTCTGGTGTATTCAGGTTTCGACGGCAATTACTTTGCTTTCGATCTGGCTTGTCCGCACGAAGTTGACCCCAAAGTGCGGGTAATACCCAATGATGTTGGTCAGGCCGAATGCCCGGTTTGCGGTTCGATATACGATATCAGCTACGGCATCGCGAATCCGGTAAAAGGACCTGCCAAAGAGACTTTACGGCGCTACAAAACAGCACTTCAGGGTGATTTACTTGTGATTTACAGGTAATTCTACCAGGAACTGATTTTCCTGAAGAGGGAGATTGAGGTGGTTAGCAAAACGTAAAAAGGGTAAGCAAAAGATAAAAGCAAGACCAGTCCGGGCTGAAACCCAATACCAAAAAAAGGCAACACCCTGCGTAAAAAAAGGATATCGGCCAATGTTTTACCCAGATAAAGCAACAGCAGGGGAATCCAGCCCATACCTGTAAGCATGGCAGCAACAAATCCAAATGCCAATGTCAGGTTAATTATACCCACCACAGCACTAATCGTTATGGTCTGATAATCTGTATAGTAATAACTCTTTGCGAGCCACCTGCTTCTTTGTCTGAAAAAGGATTTCAGTGTTTTAGTGCCAGTGGTCAGCACCATGGCCTCCACCGATTTCAACATTTCAATCCGACCATTCCGGCGTTTAATACTATGGAGCAGGAACACATCATCGCCCGATGACAAATCAAGCCGCAGTTCATGCTTCGATTGCAACCACGCTTCTTTGGTGAAAGCCAGATTTGCCCCATTACACATGAATGGGCAGTTGCTGCCTGCCCCACCCATTGCTGATGCCGAGAGGGTGGCAAATTCCAACTGCTGCAGATGTTGAAAGAGGCTTTCCCCTGAAAATAGTTTTACAGGACCGATGATCAAATCGGGTTGATAACCGGTATAAAATTCTTTGATACTTTGCACCCAGCCCGAAGCAGGGATACAATCGGCGTCGGTAGTGATAATAAGCTTACCTGCAGCAATTCGGATTCCTAATGCCTGCGATTGTTTTTTTCCACGCTCACAGGAATCTATGATTGTTACTTTTGTAAACAGGGACGATGATTCGTTCATCAGTTGCAGGGTACAATCTTCTGAGTGGTCATTGACCCAGACCAATTCGAAATCAGAATCTGTTTGGGCCTGCAATGCACTAATCAAAGCGGGAAGATGAGCAGCTTCGTTCCGGCAAGTTATGATGACGCTAACTTCTGCAAATCGTTCACTATTGTACTGCTTCAGCGGTTTATTCCTACCCCATCCACGGTAAAAAAGAAAAATAAGCAAAGCGTAAAAAGCAAGCAAAAGATAAACAGCAGCAAGGAGATAGGAATGCATCAGAACAAATAATTCAGATTGATGTAGGTTCCGGCTTTTCCATCCTGTTGATTAAAGGCACGACCATGGTCAACCGAAATGACGAAGTTTTCGTTCCAACCTATCTTCAGACCGATACCTGCAGAAGAATGAAACTTACCCTTTTCAAAATCATTCAGCATCAATTCACTTTTTACAGCCTCACTCATGGTGTGAAAATTGGGTATTCCTATGGGACGAAGGATGATACCTGAATCAAAGAAAATGTTTGTGCCAAGGTAAAACTGTTGCTTGAAAGCCTCGAATTTCAGAAATTTGTACCGGAATTCGAAATTTCCGAAGGCAATATCCTCACCAATTACCCTGTTACGGAGCACCCCCCTGATTGATCGGGCTCCACCCATTCCCTGATTGGCCGCAGCAGTAAGAAAACTGGTAATCAACAAAGGCTGAGCATAATACGGCACTTTCGATTTCCCAACAGTAGCCTGATAATCAATTCGATAAGCAAGCACCATATCTTTTAAAGGACTAAAATATTGTCTGTGAATTATCGCAAACTTGTTGTGAGGCATTTCATTCAGGAAACCCGGTGCCGCCTGCAAAACAGCTTCGGACCAGATTCCTTTGGCAGGGAAAGCTCTTTGATCACGTGAATCGTATTTAAACCCAATTTTGAGGTAGTTGATGCTACCGCCATCAGCCTCCTTTGCAGTAATTAGGTTGTGTTTGAGATACCGTTGATAAAGTGAACCTCCGGGATATGAAGCAATGCCTAATTTGTCGATATTTACTGTATCCATATCAAAGTTATAGAAAGTATAGCCACCTACCCAGCCGAATTTACTCTCTCCGAAATTCCCTTGCAGGTCGAGTTTTGCCCTAAACATATTACGCTCCTGGCTGTAGAAAATTCGGGGAAGATCTTCATCAAATTTAGTTTGATAGCCATTGAACCCGTAAAAAGACAACATTTGGTCGGTGTAGTAAGTCACATCAAGGGTAGTACGCAAGCCAGGAATGAACTGCTCGGAATCGTACATGATGCGGTTGATGCCTGTACCCTTGTTATATCGCGACCATTCGAGATACAACGAATGATTGTATTGTGGGAAATTACTGCCATCACCATAATGAAACAGATTCAGGATGGCCCCGTACTGAAAACCCAGGTCGGAATCGTAGGAAACAGCAGGCAAAGCGCCAAAACCGAGTCCTGTTTTTACATTCTGCTGCGCAAATCCCAATGCCGAAAGCATCAGAAAGATAATAAGAAATAGCCTCATTTTCATATACTTCAATGATTAATCAGTTAACAAAACTCTAAAATCCGGCTCAAAGATAAAAAAAAGCACACTAAATCAGTGTGCCTTCAGTAATTTTATTTAAACGAGTGTTTCATTTCATCTACATGCTGCACAAACACCATAGTAGGAAATTTCCACAGCATCAACCATAAACCCATCAATCTGCGGAAGTTTGAACTGATCAGATTTCAAATCGAAAATATCAAACACTTTTGCACACGAACGACAATAACCGTGTGCATGACTGCTGATATCAGCATCATAACGTGCGTTTTTTTCGTCGATAGTTAACATTTGTACTGCCCCCTTTTCGATGAAAAGGTTTAGTGTGTTGTAAACAGTTGTTTTCGATAAAGTTGGAATAGATGGACTCAGTCCTGTAAATATCTCATCAACAGTAGGATGAGTCTTGTGATTTATCAGATACTCCATTACAGCCGTTCGCTGCACTGATGGTTTGATTGAACAACTCATCAGATACCTGTGAACTTCCATGTAATTCATCATGTTCTTTGTTTGTTGATGATATACCAATTAGTAATGTATTACAGCATTGACAATTCCCTGAGGATATCATTGGTGGCTCTTACTGCATCAGCACTCTTTTTGAACAGAGCCATTTCTGCTTCATTCAGCTTATAATCAATAATTTCCTCAACACCATTGCGGCCAATAACAACAGGAACACCGATACAAATATCGGTTTGCTCGTATTCTCCTTCGAGCGAAACGCAGCAGGGAATCACCTTTTTCTGATCGCGTATGATTGATTCGACGAGGTAAGCTGCTGCTGCTCCGGGAGCATACCACGCAGATGTTCCCAACAATCCGGTGAGGGTTGCACCACCCACCATAGTGTCAGAAACCACTTTATCAAGGGTAGTTTTATCGAGCAAATCCTCAACGGGACGTCCCATGTATTGCGCAAAACGTGTAAGTGGAATCATGGTTGTATCGCCATGGCCACCAATAACGATCCCTTCAATCGCATTGGCCGGCGCATTCAGGGCCTTGCTCAGATAGCATTTGAAACGTGAACTATCGAGAGTGCCACCCATACCAATTACCTTGTTTCTGGGCAATCCGGTAAGTTTTAGTGTCAGGTAAGTGAGTGTATCCATCGGATTACTTACAACTACCAAAATCGCATTGGGCGAATAAGCCAGAATATTTTCGGCTACAGCTTTAACGATCGATGCATTCACGCCAATCAATTCCTCGCGTGTCATCCCTGGCTTGCGGGGAATTCCGGAGGTAATAACCACCACATCCGAACCGGCAGTCCTGGAATAGTCATTGGTACATCCTGTCACCACACCGTCGAATCCCAGGAGGGTGGCGGTTTGCATCATGTCCAACGCTTTACCTTCCGACAAACCATCTTTCACATCCAACAGTATGATTTGGTCTGCTACTTCATTAAATGTTAATACGTTGGCACATGTTGCGCCCACATTTCCGGCGCCAACTACAGTTATTTTCGACATATTCAAACAATCAGTTTAATTAATTTATACCCTATTTTTTATTAGCAATTCAATTATTACATGTCAAAACAGAAAATAATTCAACATCATACAATAGAAATCAAACCCTCTTATATTTTCTGTATTGTTTCCTGTATTGTTTCATTGTGTATTTTGCGTAATAGACAGAATTACACCACTATTCCTGAAGTTCATGAAATTTAAATCCGTAGAAAGATTATCAAAGACATATCAAAAAACTTCTTGATTTCCTTTAAGTTTTTTAAATTTCCACCTGAAATTCAAAAATCACGCAAAATTAAAGAATTTTTTCCGCAATTCAAACATGAAAATATAATAATTTCAAATTATTAACTTTGAAATGAAAATTCGCTTTCAGTATTTCAGAATCATTCAATTTCAAACCGCTGCAAAGTTACAAAAAAATAAAACTCAAAAAAAATCAGTCATATCCTGTCAATTAATTTTCATTGAACGCT
>CAYGJI010000111.1:0-5610 GCA_964350125.1 uncultured Paludibacter sp.
TTACATACTGCCTCACCAATCTGCGGATGCTTCGTTTCCGGTTTTTTCATGTGTGAAGCAATGACTTATAAACTATGTTTTTAGTTAAAGCAACACAAAAGTAATCAAAAAAAAATGCTGACAAAATGACTTGACAAGTTTTTGCAGGAAATTTTTAATTCCGGCAAAAACCGTCCGGCAAAAACGCCATGGAAAGAAAAGCAAATTCTTCATCTTTGGCATTACAATTCATGAATTTTTATACATTTGCAAAATGACACCTCAAATTACATTCATCGACACCGAAATTGACCCCAAAAGCAAAAAAGTGCTTGATATCGGGGCAGTGAAGTCCGATGGGAGTATTTTCCATCAGCCTTCGGTGCATGAATTTGTACAATTTGTAAAAGGTGCAGAGTTTGTTTGCGGTCATAATATCCTGAATCATGATATCAAATATATTGGGAACAATTTAGTGGATGCTGGAGTAAAAGGGGTGATAGACACTTTGTATTTGTCGCCGCTGCTTTTCCCTGCCAAACCTTATCATGCTTTGATAAAGGATGATAAACTGCAAACCGACGAACTAAACAACCCCCTCAACGATGCCATCAAGTGTCGGGATTTATTTTACGACGAAGTGGCCGCCTTCAATTTGCAGGAAACAGAGTTACAACAAATATTCTACCTTCTGCTGCATAATCAGAGAGAATTCCGCTCTTTCTTTCGATATATTGATTTTAATTACAACGGCTCCGACACTGAACAAATCATTCGTCGATTGTTTGAAAATGAGATTTGTAAAAATGCTAATATTTCGGGACTGATATCAGAAAAATCTGTTGAACTGGCTTATTGCCTGTCGTTGATACATGCATTTATTCGTTATAAAGAGATTAAATCCATTACTCCACCCTGGGTGCTGAGAAACTTCCCGGATGTGGAACGAATCATGTTCCGGTTGCGGAACAAACCCTGCATCACCGGTTGCAATTATTGTATCAAAGCACTGGATGTGCGCAAGGGGCTGAAGCGTTTTTTTGGATTTGACAACTTCAGAACTTTCGGCGGTGAGCCATTACAAGAGCAGGCTGCCAAAGCAGCTATCGATCATAAATCGTTGCTTGCTGTCTTTCCAACGGGAGGAGGAAAATCCATCACCTTTCAGGTGCCTGCGCTGATGAGCGGCGAAAATTCGAAAGCACTTACGGTGGTCATATCGCCGCTGCAATCGCTCATGAAGGACCAGGTGGATAATTTGGAGAAAATTGGCATAACCACTGCGGTCACCATCAATGGTATGCTCGACCCGATTGAACGGGCCAAATCGTTCGAAAGGGTGGAAGATGGTTCGGCCTCTTTGCTCTACATTTCACCTGAATCGTTGCGTTCTAAATCCATCGAAAAACTGATACTTGGTCGTAAAATTGCCCGCTTTGTTATCGACGAGGCACATTGTTTTTCGGCATGGGGGCAGGATTTCAGGGTCGATTATCTGTATATCGGCGATTTCATTAAAAGTATTCAGGAAAAGAAAAATCTGCAGGATGGAATTCCGGTATCCTGTTTTACCGCAACTGCCAAACAGAAGGTAATAGAGGATATTATAAGCTATTTCAAAGTTAAGCTTTCGATAGAACCTGAACTTTTCACTTCGAAAACGTCGAGAACCAATCTTCAATATCAGGTTTTTCAGGAAGAAGATGAAGAACAGAAGTACCAGAAACTGCGCGATTTGATTGAAGAAAAGCACTGCCCCACAATCATTTATGTTTCAAGAACAAGAAGAGCTTACAAGTTGGCCGAAAGGTTAACCATAGATGGATTCAAAGCCAGACCTTACCATGGTAAGATGGATGTGAAGGAAAAAACAAGCAATCAGAATGCGTTTATGGAAGGTGAAGTGCAATTAATGGTGGCCACTTCAGCATTCGGGATGGGTGTGGATAAAAAAGATGTGGGCATGGTGGTACACTACGAAATTTCCGATTCGCTCGAAAATTATATCCAGGAGGCCGGTCGCGCCGGCAGAGACCAAAGCATTGTAGCCGATTGCTTCGTATTGTTCAACGAAGAAGATTTGAGTAAACATTTCATACTGCTAAATCAAACGAAGCTATCTATCAAAGAGATACAACAGATTTGGAAGGCTATCAGGGAGATAACCAGATTCAGGTCGCAGGTTTCCAATTCAGCCTTAGAAATTGCCCGAAAGGCTGGCTGGGACGATAATGTGGTGGAAATTGAAACCCGGGTAACTTCGGCCATAGCCGCCCTCGAAGATGCGGGATATCTGAGACGTGGTCAGAATATGCCCAGGATATTTGCCAACAGCATCCTAAGTAAAAATGCACAGGAAGCTATTGAGAAAATCAATGCTTCAGAAAAATTTCAGAAGAATCAGAAAGAAAAGGGCATTCGCATCATTAAAAAACTGCTTGCAAGTAAGAGCAGGAAACAAAATCCGGAAGAAGCAGCCGAATCGAGAATCGACTATATCAGCGACCATTTGGGCATTGTAAAAGAAGAAGTTATCGATATTGTGAACCTGCTTCGGGAAGAAAAAATACTGGCTGATGCCAAAGACCTTAACGCATTCATCAAAAAAAGTGAAAACAGAAACCGTTCACTGCAAATTGTTGAATCGTTTCGTAAAATTGAACAGTTTCTGCTTCCTCAAATAGGGGAAAAGGAAAAACTCTTTCACCTGAAAGAACTGAACGAAGAAGCTGAATTGCAGGGTTGCACCGATGTCAGTATCATTAAAATAAAAACCATCCTCAATTTCTGGACGATAAAGAACTGGATTAAACGCAAAAACACGGAATACTCCAAAAATCATTTTGCAGCACAATGCCTACAGCCCAAAGACTTGCTCGCAGAGAAATTGGAAAAAAGGTGCGGGTTGGCTCAGTTTATTGTGGATTATCTTTTCGACAAAAGCAATCAGCAGGTTAAAGTCGAGGGAAATGAGCAAAAAGAGGAGGTGCTGATTGAATTTTCGGTGCACGAACTGAAAGCGGCCTATGAAACATGCCTGCGTTTGTTCACACACCTAATCAGCATTGAAGATATTGAAGATACGCTGTTTTATTTGTCGAGAATAGATGCTATCAAAATTGAAGGAGGATTTCTTGTGGTTTATAATCGTCTGACTATAGAACGATTAGAGCAAAACAACAAAAAGCAATACACCAAAGATGATTACGAAAAGCTGAACCAGTTTTACGAAAATAAAGTGCAGCAAATACATATCGTGGGAGAATATGCCCGGAAAATGATTGAGGATTACCGGGATGCCCTGCAGTTCGTGGAAGATTATTTCCATCTGAATTATTCTTCATTCCTGCAAAAGTATTTCCCGGGAAGTAAGGCCAATGATTTGAAATTGAGAATGACTCCAACCAAATTCAGGCAACTTTTCGGTGAACTTTCGCCCACACAATTGAAAATTATCAACGACAACGAATCAAAATACATTGTGGTAGCTGCCGGACCGGGAAGTGGAAAAACGCGGGTACTCGTTCATAAATTGGCATCGCTCCTGCTGATGGAAGATGTGAAACACGAGCAATTATTGATGCTTACATTTTCGAGGGCTGCTGTGACCGAATTTAAAAAACGCTTGTTCAAACTCATTGGCAACGCGGCAAACTACATCGAAATCAAGACCTTTCATGCATACTGTTTTGATTTGCTGGGCAAGGTTGGCAGTCTGGAGAAATCAGATGCCATACTGAAAACTACGGTTGAGAAAATCAGAAACAATGAAGTTGAGGCGAGTAGAATCACTAAAACGGTATTAGTGATCGATGAGGCGCAGGATATGAACGAAGATGAGTTTAACCTGATTAAATGCCTGATGGAGCAAAATGAAGAGATGCGTGTGATAGCGGTGGGCGACGACGATCAGAACATTTTCGAATTCAGGGGAGCCAATTCGAAATATCTCGGCATGTTTCTTAATGTCAAAAATTCCGTGAAACATGAATTACTCGAAAACTATCGCAGTAAAAACAACCTGGTAGCGTTTAGCAATCAATTTGTTAAGAGAATCAGAAACAGGCTGAAGGACTCAATGGTTATAGCAGCCCAAACTGACAATGGAAATATCAGGATTATTCGATATGAAAGCGGGAATCTGACAGTTCCTCTGGTTAACGATTTACTGGCATCCAGCCTGTCGGGTACCACCTGTGTGCTAACCAGAACCAACGATGAAGCCCTGAAAATTACAGGATTGCTGTTAAAAAACAAGATGCCTGCAAAGCTAATCCAGACAAATGACGGATTTAATTTGTATCATCTGGCAGAAGTCCGGTATTTTCTCAATCAACTCAACTTAGCCGTCGATGTGTTTGTGATTCACGATGAAGTCTGGGAAAAAGCAAAACGAGCGCTTGGCTATCATTTCCAGAGAAGCAACAAACTCGGGATTTGCCTGAATCTCATTCGTGATTTTGAGACTACCCATCCTAAAATGAAGTACAAATCAGACTTAGACGTATTCATCCGCGAATCGAAACTCGAAGATTTCTACGGTGATGGCGGCGAAACCATTTTTGTATCGACCATCCACAAAGCCAAAGGCAAGGAATTCGACCATGTTATCCTGATGTTGGATGGCTACAACCCTGACACCGACGAAGCCACACGGTTACTTTATGTGGCCATGACCCGTGCTAAACAACAACTTACCATCCATCATAATTCAAAATTATTTGATAAAATCCACCTTGTTGATCATCTGGAATTTCAAGTCGATTTGAACACATACGAACAACCTTCCGAAATAACACTTCATCTTGGTTTTAAAGATGTTTGGCTCGACTTTTTTATCAGTCGGCAGTTTGGGGTTTCTCAACTCATGAGTGGCGACAATCTGATGATGAATGACGATGGCTGCTCAAACATCAAAGCTAATCAAATTCTGATGTTTTCGAAAAGCTTCCTCAGAGAAATTGAAGAGCTGAAACTACAAGGATATCAACCCAAGAGCGCTAAAGTGAACTTTGTTGTTAACTGGCAGAAGGAAGAGGAAGAAAAAGAGCTAATGATAGTATTGCCCGAATTGGGGTTTGAAAAAACAAATGACAAACAAATACGATAATCATCACACAAACTGTATGTTCATATCTCCTGACCCGACGCCTTAAGGACAGTAAGATATAGCATCCACTACGTAAATAAAAAAGTCCTATCTTTCGAAATAAAACAATGCAAATGCAATTGCCAATCTTTCCGGAGAATACGAAGATGATAAATGCCACGGATGGATTTTTCACCAAAGAAGATTTTGTGTACTACCTGCACAATGGGTACCCGATCTATTGCCATTCGAAAGAAGATATTAACACCTATCGATATGTATTAGCCAACCTTGTGATAACGCAACTTTGCACCAGCACTGAGATCAGCCGGGCTTTGGGCATTCACCTGAAAAATGTTCAACGTTACATGAAGGCTTTGGAAGAAAACGGCACCACATGGTTTTTCAACAGGGAAGACAACCGCGGCCAATGTCACAAATTGACCGAAGATAGGATGACCTAAGCGCAGGATCTGCTAAGCAGCGGTCTTTCGCAAAAGCAAACCGCCAAACAGATAGGCCTTAGCGAAGGCGCCATCCGG
>CAYGJI010000112.1:0-4949 GCA_964350125.1 uncultured Paludibacter sp.
ATATAAATAGCAGTAATAAAATAATGGCGCATTTTAAAAATAATTTCGGATACACAAATAAATCATTGTTGCTCATTTTAGGGTCTTTTGTACTATCATTCGGTTGTTTAGCCCGCTATACGCCCTCACTCAAGTACTACATCCGTTTACTTTATGGTTTTCGTGCACCCCGGCGTGAAATCTTACAAGTATAACTGTCATTTTATTAACCTGTAAATGGGGCGACCATTGTACATTTGCGATTCAATAAACATTACTCAACACCAAATATATATGAAGAGACGCAAATAATCGCGCCTCTTCTCACTATGAACTGTGTGAATTGAATAATCTGAAAATTAGTCTTCTTCTTTCTTCGAAGCTTCGTATTCTTTTAGTAATTTATCCTGAATGTCGGTCGGAACAAGTTCGTAGCTGGAAAACTTCATGGTAAACGAAGCGCGACCGCCCGAAAGCGAGCTAAGAGATGTAGAATAGCTGCTAAGCTCTTTTAGAGGCACTTTGGCTGATAGTTTTTCGAAACCCTTTTCGCTCTGCATACCCATGATGATAGCCCGGCGTCCCTGCAGGTCGCTCATCACATCGCCGAGACGATCTGAAGGGGCAAGTACTTCGAGGTCGTAAATAGGCTCCAACAGTTTCGGACCAGCATCTTTGAAGGCTTGTGCAAAAGCATTACGACCTGCCAGACGGAATGATATTTCGTTAGAATCCACAGGGTGCATCTTGCCATCATACACAATCACACGTACATCGCGGGCGTAAGAGCCGGTAAGCGGACCTTGCTCCATACGATCCATCACCCCTTTCTGAATAGCAGGAAGGAAACGTGTGTCGATAGCACCACCCACAATGGAGTTGATGAGCACCACTTTTCCGCCCCAATCGAGATTAATTTCCTGTACATCGCGCAACGAAATTTTATATTCCTGATTTCCAAATCGATATACTTCTTGTGTTGGCATGCCTTCGAGATAGGGTTCAACAATCATGTGTACTTCACCGAACTGCCCGGCACCTCCTGATTGCTTTTTGTGTCTGTAATCGGCACGTGCAACCCTGGTAATGGTTTCACGATACGGGATTTTCGGTTCTTTGTAATCAATTTGTATCTTGTCGTTGTTTTCCACCCTCCATTTAAGTGTTCGCAGGTGAAACTCACCTTGTCCGTAAAGGATGGTTTGTTTCAGTTCTTTCGATTGTTCAATGATCCAGGTTGGGTCTTCCTCGTGCATTCGGGTGAGGATTTCGCTCAGTTTTTCTTCGTCGGATTCAGAAACAGCCTTGATAGCACGACGGTATTTAGGTGCAGGATATTCGATGTTTTTGAATTCGAAATCGCAACCTTTGGCGCTCAGGGTATTTCCGGTGCGGGTATCTTTTAGCTTCACGGTAGCACCGATGTCTCCTGCAACAAGCATGTCGACATTGGTGCGAATTTGTCCGGCAACTGCAAACAACTGGCTTACTCGTTCTTTGCTTCCACGGGTAACATTCTGCAAGTCGTCGCCGGGCTTCAGTGTGCCGCTCATCACCTTGAAATATGAAACCTCACCGATATGTGGTTCTATGCTGGTTTTGAACACATAAATGCTGGTAGGACCAGCCGGGTCCGGATCAACCGATTTTCCATCTTTGGTAACCGGTTTTTCTGTCACTTTTACAGTCGGAACCACATTGCCAAGGAATTCGAGCAGGCGGGTAACGCCCACGTTTTTCAAACCTGCCACACAGAAAACGGGGTACATAGCACGGTTCAGCAATCCTGCCCTGATACCCACGCGCATTTCTTCTTCGTCCAAACTTCCCTGATCGAAGTATTTTTCCATCAAAGCCTCGTCGTGTTCGGCGGCAGCCTCAACAAGTGCATTGTGTAGCGCCTCTGCTTTGGCCATTTCTTCAGCCGGAATATCGAGTGTTTCCTGTGCGCCGCCTTCTGATTTCCAGCGGTACATTTTCATTTTAAGCACATCGATGATGCTGTTGAACTGTAAGCCAGCATTCACAGGATACTGAATCTGAACCACTTTGTTCCCAAAGTTTTCTTTCAGTTGCTCTAATGTTTTTTCGAAATCGGTTTTTTCGTGATCGAGGTGATTAACTAAAAATATCACCGGCTTGTTGAAGCGTTCTGTGTAGCGGAAATGGTTGTTGGTTCCTACTTCGACACCATATTGCGAATTGAGCAGCAGGAGGGCGGTGTCGGTTACATTGAGAGAAGTTACAACTCCACCGATAAAGTCGTCGGAACCGGGGCAATCGATGAAGGTTAGTTTTTTGTCATTCCATTCTGTTTGTGCAATCGTAGAGAAAACGGTGTAACCATACTCTTTTTCTACAGGAAAATAATCTGAAACAGTGTTCCGTGCGTCCACAGAACCTTTGCGTTTTATAACACCACTCTCGTAAAGTATCGACTCTACAAGAGTGGTTTTCCCAGTGCCCGAACTACCCAGTAATGAGATGTTCTTAATTACGTTGGATTGATATGTTTTCATATCTGACTTAATTTAAAGTTGAATGTGGCAATATTACCACACTAATTTGTTTTTCAAAATGAGCGGCAAAATAGAGATTTTTACTGAAAAAAACGGGTGTCGAATGTATGTTTTATAACATCATTTTCTTTTTATTTTCACACCCCTGAGATCATATTGGCTCCAAAACCACTGATTCAGTTTCCAGCTGAGCCATGCGCTGCCTGCACCCAGTACTGCCCCAGCGAGTATATCAGTAGGATAGTGTACTCCCAGGTGCATTCTCGAGAAGCCCACTGATGTCGCCCACACGTAAGCGGGAACAGCCACATACCACTCGGGATAACGCAATGTTAAGGAGGTTGCTGTAGAGAATGCCGAAGAAGTATGACCGGAAGGCATAGCAAAATCGGAGCGCACTTCGTAAATGTCGAGCATGCCGGGATAAGTGATATCAGGCCTTTCGCGACGGAAACTATTTTTGAGTGCTATGGTTAGACCCCAGTTGATGCCTGAAGCAAATGCAATACCCAATGCTTCTTTCATCAGGTCGTTATTGCCGCTGAAAAGTGCGTACAAGCCCATCCCTCCGGGTATAGCCAGATTTATCGGGATGGTAGTTTCAGTAAGCACTACTGATAAGGGTTTCAGTCCGGGTGCCGAATGATTGATGTTTTGCAGCCATTCAATTTCCGTTTGCTGCGACATTACTGTTGCCGGAACAAGCGCACCGGTGAGGAAAAGCAGAATAATTATTGTAACTTTGCGCATCGAATTCGTTTTTGTTTGGCAAATATAGAGAAAAATGCACAGAATTGCTGTAACCGGACCCGAATCGACCGGAAAATCGGAGCTCACCAATGCGCTCGCTATCCATTTCGGTTGTCCGTTTGTACCCGAATTTGCCCGCATGTATATAGAAAAACTCGACAGAGCTTATCATCGCGGGGATGTTGAGATGATAGCCATACAGCAGATTGAGTTTGAACATTATTACAAACAGCATGATCATTATCCATACGTATTTTTCGATACCGAATTGATAATTACCAAGGTTTGGTTTCAATACTGTTTTGCCGACGTTCCTGACTTTGTGCAGAAACAGCTGGAAAGCGGTTTTTTCGATTTATACCTGCTTTGCGAGCCCGATATACCCTGGATTCCTGATCCGGTACGAGAGCATGGCGATGACCGTGAGTATTTCTTCGAACTTTATCGAAATGAAATTGTTCAACTCGGGAAGCCTTATAAGGTGATTTCAGGCATCGGTAAAGAAAGAACTTGCAAGGCGATTAAGGCTGTTGAAGCATTTTGCAACAAGCAGTAAAATTTTTAAACCACATGAGTCACATGAGTAATCATTGGTTTAGTCACGTCGGCAATCATAAGTTTTAAAACAATTCAGTTAAAAGAAATGAACAATAAATTAACCCTGGACACAATCAAGAAACTTGCTGATGTAGGTCACATCAGGGAAGTATGCCATCAGCAACTCGATAATAATCCGATGCCCTCGGTCGAAACACTCGAAAAGGTAGTTAATCTCATTCGCGCTGTTCTATTTCCGGGATATTTTGGCGACTCGGGCGTGAATTCGAGGAGTATGGTATATCATATCGGAGTGAATATCGACAAAATTCACTCCCTGTTGTCTAAGCAAATTAAGGCCGGATTGTGTTTCGATGCAGAAAGTGAAGAGCAAATCTGCTCCGAAATCGAAATACAGGCACAAGAAAAAACCGATGTCTTTATTGCCCAATTGCCCGATATACGCCAGATATTATATACAGATATCATTGCAGCATACAATGGCGACCCTGCAGCTAAAAGTTTTGGCGAAGTAATTTTTTGCTATCCGGGCATACGTGCCATCAGCAATTACCGCATTGCACATGCGTTACTTCTGTTGGATGTTCCTCTCATTCCGCGTATCATAACCGAAATGGCGCACTCTGAGACTGGTATCGACATTCACCCGGGAGCCAGAATCGGAAAATATTTCACCATCGATCATGGTACGGGTGTGGTTATCGGCGAAACTGCTGTGATTGGCGAGTATGTGAAGATGTTTCAGGGTGTGACCCTGGGTGCCCGCAGTTTTCCACTCGACGAGAATGGAAATCCCATCAAGGGCATCGATCGCCACCCTAAAATCGGCAATAATGTGATTATTTACTCGAATTCAACCATTCTTGGTCCTATCAAAGTAGGCGATGGAGCGGTGATTGGAGGAAACATCTGGGTCGATCAGGATGTGCCGCCAGGTGCCAAACTGGTTCAACGCAAATAATGTAATTTTTTAAACACATTAGTCACATGAGTTAATTGAAGCATTTCAGATTAGTAAAAATTCTGCAGGTAAATATATTCAGCAATTTTCTTTTTCACTAACCATGGTTTCTCATGTGACTTAAGTAACTAACATTTCTGAGGAGCTAAATGTCTGATAACTAAGCAAGTCCCTGATTAGTT
>CAYGJI010000113.1:0-4827 GCA_964350125.1 uncultured Paludibacter sp.
CATCAGCTGGCTGTTGTGGAAATGGGAGCCAATCATCAGGGCGAAATAAAACTACTTTCAGAAATTGCATGTCCGGATTTTGGCATTATTACCAATGTAGGGAAAGCCCATCTCGACGGATTTGGCGGATTCGAAGGCGTAAAAAAGGCCAAAGGTGAATTATATGATTATATCGCAAACGATGGGTTGGGTATTTTTATCAACGACCTAAATCCTCATTTGAAGCAGATGGTACAGAAAGCCGGACTGAATAACGATAAAGTGATTCCATTCGCCTTGAAGGAAATCGCTGATATGGAAATGGTTACAGGAAAGATTCTGGAAAATGACACTTACCTTTCAATGGAATGCCATACCGGCTCTGCCTTCAGGGTCGATACTAAACTGGTGGGCGACTACAATGCCGAGAATGTGTTGGCAGCTGTAACTGTTGGTCATTTCTTCGGATTGAAGAACATTCAGATCAAACAGGGCATCGAAAAATATGAACCACAGAACAACCGCTCTCAATTCATGCAAACTGTCAAAAACAAACTCATAGTTGATGCATACAATGCCAATCCGACGAGTATGACAGCTGCCATCAGCAATTTTGCAACACTGCAGGGAGAAAATAAGATTGTGATACTGGGAGGAATGAAAGAACTGGGCGATGAAACAGCAGCAGAACATGCTTCGATTGTTAATTTGCTGAAGAATCATCCGTTCAAACAGGTCATGTTGGTAGGTGAAGAGTTTATGAACCTTGATGCTCCGTTCAACTTATTTTCTGATGCTACCGAACTGATGCAGTATCTGGAAACTAATCCTCCGATAGAAGCATTCATCCTCATCAAGGGTTCAAGGGCCATTCAGTTAGAAAAAATTATTCCTATGTTATAATAATATGTCGAAATCCAAAAACATCATCATTGTACTGGTCATCATTGCGTTGGCATTGGCAGGTTTAAGCATTTACTTTTACATCGATTCGAAGCAGAAAGCCAGCGATCTCTCTGACATTGAAGAGATTATGACCATTGAAAAAGAAAGGGTAGAAAACGAATTTGAAAATCTGACCTATCAGTTTGACGGTTACACCACTACGATCCGCAACGATTCACTCCTTCAGGAGCTGGAAAGAGAAAAATCGCGGGTAAAAGAACTCCTCAATGAACTACGAAATACCCGAGCCACCAATGCACGCAGAATTCAGGAGTTGAGAGATGAGCTCGACTCTGTACGCAAAATCATGGTGCATCTCATCAATCAAATCGACTCACTTAACGCTGAGAATCAATTGCTCAGATCTGAAAATACACAAATCAAGCAGAAATTTGAAGAAAGTACGATGACCGTAAGAGAACTATCGAAAGAGAAAGAAAACCTCAGTGAGATGGTTACACGTGCTTCCAAAATGGAAGTTGTATCATGCGAGTTGACCACCCTGACCGATAAAAGTCGCAAAACAGGATTGTTCAGTCGCATCGGAATTCTTCAATTCGACTACACCATTGCCAAAAATGTAACCGTAAAACCCGGTCTTAAAACCATGTACCTGCGCATAACACGACCTGATGGTGAGCTAATTCGCAAGGCAGGACAGGATTTTGCATTCGAAAATCAGCGCATTGGCTATTCTGTAAAAAAGGATTACGAATTTGCCGGTGAAACTATGAATGATGTACTTTACCTGAAGTTGGAAGACAGTCTCATTCCGGGTACTTATATGGCGGAGTTCTTCACAGATGGGTATTTGGTGGGCAGTTTCAATTTCTCACTCAAAAGATAACAAATGAAGGAAAAAGCCTTTCTCAAAGCTTCAGCAGCAATCGCTTTTGATTTGAATCATCGTAAAACGATTGACTTCAACATCTCTCGTTATGATGCTGCTGTAGAGAAAGGTAAAATAAGATACCGCGACCTTCAGAAAGCCCGGACTGTATCTGCTGCAATCAAAAGGAAGGCATTGCAGCACTGGGACAGCTACCTGCTGGAATTTGAGAAAAATGCAACTGCGAATGGTGTCACAGTATGCTGGGCAAAAGATACAAATGAAGCAAATCGTACAATTATCGACATTCTGCTCGAAAACAAAGCACACCTGCTCGTGAAAAGCAAGTCGATGACCACCGAGGAAATTGATCTTAATCACACTGCCGAAAGTGTGGGCTGTCGTGCTGTAGAGACCGATCTTGGTGAGTTTATTGTGCAGGTAGCCGGCGAAAAACCATATCACATTGTAACACCTGCCATGCACAAATCGAAGGTCGATATTGCCCGTTTGTTTCATGCCAAATTTGCAACGCCCATTGACAGCACACCGGAGGAAATGACGGAATTTGTGAGAAAGATGCTCCGCAAACAATATTCTGAAGCCGAAATAGGAGTAACCGGAGCCAATTTTATGATTGCTGAGACAGGGAGCATCTCGGTTACTGAAAACGAAGGTAACGGATTGATGACCACAGCCTTTCCAAGGGTACATATCGTGGTGGCCGGCATTGAGAAAATCATTCCAACACTGAATCAGCTTGGCTTGCTTTATCCTGTACTTGCTTCACACGGAACAGGGCAACAAATCACAGCTTACAACAACATCATCAGCGGTCCGCGTAAAGCAGATGAAGACGATGGTCCCGAGAAAATGTATGTGATACTGCTCGACAATGGCCGCAGTGAACTTTTTGGCGACGATGAATCGTTCGAAGCGCTCGCCTGCATTCGTTGCGGTGCATGTCTGAATGCATGTCCGGTGTACAAAACCATTGGCGGATACACCTACAACACTACCTACAGTGGCCCAATAGGGTCGGTACTGACTCCTTTTCTGAAAGGGTTTAAAGACTTTGCGCACCTCAGTTTTGCCTCCACACTTTGTGGCAAATGCGTGGAAGTTTGTCCGGTTAAAATACCGCTTACCAACATTTTGCTTACCAACAGACGTAAAGCAGTGGAACAGGGATACCGACCTATGTACGAAAAAATGGCCATAAAAGGATTTGCCCTGGCCACTTCAAACCGAAAAAGAATGGACATGGCAGGTGGAAAAATCAAAAATTTTGTAACTTTGCCACTCAATAAAGTCGGCTGGGGACCGCATCGCCTTATGCCTGATTTTGCTAATCAATCTTTTTCTGCACGCATGAAAGCGATGCAGAACAAAAAAAAGCGGCTTGAAAATAATTAATTAAACAGAAACAGATCAATTTAAATGAATAATGAACCAAATGATTAAATACAGCTTGATTGTACTGATGATGACCGTTTTATTTTCGGCCTGCAATGAAAACGATTATGCCGACTGGAAAATTCTGAACGAAGCATGGCTCGAGAAGCATAAGAACGACGCAGGCTTTATACAGACCGAAAGCGGTTTATGTTATAAAATCATCCACGAAGGAGATATCCGCTATCCGAATCCAGGGAGTTATGTGGAAGTTCAATATTCGCTTGAACTGATTGATGGGAAAGTGCTCGAAAGCGGAACTTATGCACGTTATCTTTCCGGTGCTATTCAAGGCTGGCAGGAGGGATTACGAAAAATAAAAGGAGGAGGCAGATGCATCCTGTATGTCCCTGCAAATCTGGGCTACGGTGCAGACGGAACTACCGGTATTCCTCCCCATTCCGTGCTTATTTTTGATGTTACGCTGGTTAGGTCTATCGACTAAAAGTCAAAATCATGCATTTAAAAAACTATATGATGAGAAAACTGCTGCTGCTATTATTTTTCATCCCATCAGGGCTGTTGCCTGCAACTGTTTATACCCTACAAACGATACCTAATCCCAGGGTTTACGACAGCCGTACCTATGTAAGTAACCCTGACAACCTATTACAGGAATCAACGGTTGCCGAACTCAATGTATTGCTCGATTCTTTAGAGAGAACTACACGCACCGAAGTAGCTGTGGTTGTTGTAAAATCGATTGGAGATGAGGTTATTGAGTCTTTTGCCACAGCACTATTCAAAAACTGGGGTATTGGTAAAGCCAAAGACGATAATGGTTTACTCGTGCTTTTTGTGCTCGATCAGCGCGCTTTAAGATTTGAAACAGGTTATGGTATCGAAGGTTTACTGCCTGATGCACTTGGTCACGAAATTCAGAGGGATTACTTCTTCCCTGATTTCAAAACAGGAAATTACGATCGTGGTTTTTTGCTGGGCATGAAAAAAATAATATCAGTTTTGCGTCAGGAAAACTTCGCTGCCGAAATCGTACCCTTCATCCGCTGGACAGAAGTGCTCCCCTATGTGGGCATTATTTACCTTTTGCTGTTCGTAATTACACTTTTGCTCATGTCGTCGGCGGTTAAAAAGGTACGAAACAATGCCGCACTGAAAACGAACATATCCAGGTACAAAACGCTTCGGGCCGAGAAAAACGGCATCCTGATAATCATGAATATTTTGCTTCCGGCCTTCGCACTCATAATTATTGTGTTGATGGCAAACCCCGCTTTGCTGCTATTCCTGATCGCAGTGCCTGTCATTACGTTTCCTTCAGCCATTTATGCAAGAATAAAAATGCGCCAAATGCGCAGGCAACCCATTGCATGTACCGAATGTGATGGCAGCATGCATATTCTATCGGAACGGAAAGAAGATGCTTTCCTGAAAATATCGCAACAGTTTGAGGAACAACTCAATGCAGTTGATTACGATGTTTTTGTTTGTAACGACTGTGGTAATGAAGCGGTATTCACCCTCGACAAACCAAATATGTACACCGAATGTCCAAAATGCAAAACAAAAGCTTTCAGTTTGCATGATAAACGGGTGATTGTAGCTCCCTCGTTTATAAATTCGGGCACCGAACGTTCAACTTACAAGTGTAAGTTTTG
>CAYGJI010000114.1:0-4790 GCA_964350125.1 uncultured Paludibacter sp.
AAACGCTCATCAAATACGGAAAATTCGATATGCGATCGCCTGAAGAAGTAAGAGATGGCATGGAGCCCGTAACCGTTGCTGAGCACTTCTTCGAAGAAATCAACCGCGACGGCATTACTTTCAGCATAGCATTGCACGAAACCATTTTCAGAGAATACGAGCAGCATTATCCCGACCCGCAATTCAATGCAGAAAAACATTTTGTGAATCATCCGCACGGAGAAATATCCAGGCTGGTTGCCGATCTTATTACCGAAAAATATACGCTGAGTAAGTTCCACGCCAAAATCAAGAAGGTGGATAAGGATACAGACCGATTGCATGATCTGGCTCCCCGGGTTATCCTTGAATATAAAAACGCCATTATTTTCGACATTATCAAAGAAAAACTGATGAGTCTGAAAATTGCATCCGAAAACAGGGATTTCGAAACAGCAACGCATATTATGCAGGAACTCAAAATGCTGGAAGAAGTAAAAAGGCAGCTGGCCCGTGAACTCGGAGAAAGAATCATCAACAAAATCTGAAAGCACCATGTTTCTTTTTAATGAAATCATATTCGGACCCGTGCATAGCAGGCGACTCGGACTCTCACTGGGAGTTAATCTGCTTCCGGTCGATGCCAAAATCTGCTCTTTCGACTGCATCTATTGCGAATGTGGTTTCAACACCACCATGAAAGAGACTCCCCTGCCCTCACGTACTCAGGTCTACAAAACCCTGGAGCTGAAATTACAGCAAATGCATTCGGAAGGCACTCCGCCCGATGTGATTACCTTTGCCGGCAACGGAGAGCCGACACTGCATCCCGAATTTGAAGGTATTATCGACGACACTCTCAAACTCCGTGACCAATATTGTCCCGAATCCAAAGTAAGTGTGCTCTCCAATTCTACCAGGGTGCATAAACCCAATGTATTCAGGGCATTACTGAAAGTGGAAAATAACATTCTGAAGTTCGATTCGGCTATTGACGAAACAGTGCAGCGGCTCGACAGACCAACCGGAAAAACTTTTAATGTAAGATGGGTAATTAATCAGCTTAAAAAGTTTGAAGGTAAACTCATCATACAAACCATGTTTTTGAGAGGGATGGTGGGTGGTAAAATGCTCGACAATACCACCGAAGCCGAAATATCAGCCTGGATCGAAGCACTCCTCGAAATAAAACCCGAACAGGTGATGATTTACAGTATCGACCGCGAAACACCCACTTCAGGATTAGAGAAAATTCCGCATGAAGAGCTCGAAAAAATTGCAGTCAGAGCCAGAGCAGCAGGATTTGTGGTATCTGTAGCAGGTTAAAACATTAAAAAATCATCAGCATATGGCCCGTATCATTCTCGAAAACATGGAATTTCACGCACATCATGGCGTGTTGGAACACGAAAAAACACTTGGCAACACCTTTTTGGTTACACTGGAGATGGAGGTGAACACAGAAAAAGCCGGGGTGAGCGATCATATTGAAGATACAGTTAATTACGCCCTGATATACAACACGGTACGCAAACAAATGGAGATTCCGTCGAATCTTATTGAGCATGTTGCACATCGTTTGGCCGATAAAATCATGAATAAATTTGTACGTGTTTTATCGCTCCGGCTTAAACTCACCAAACTCAATCCGCCCCTCGAAGGCAAGGTGGAAAAGGTAAGTATTGAAATTGAACGGTTAAGAAGCTGAAAATCTTTGACCCCATGAATGAATTATGAAACAACCTGCTGTTTTTTTTGCTATTTTTGCGCTCTAAATTACGGGATTTAAAGGAATGAAGAAAATTCGCAACTTTTGCATCATAGCGCATATTGACCATGGTAAAAGCACATTGGCCGACCGTTTGCTGGAATACACCAAAACTGTTTCAGACAAAGATCAGAAAGCCCAGGTACTCGACAACATGGATCTGGAACGTGAGCGGGGCATAACCATCAAGAGCCACGCTATCCAGATGAAATATCGGTCGGGCGGCGAAGACTTCACCCTGAATCTGATTGACACTCCTGGTCATGTGGATTTTTCGTACGAAGTTTCGCGCTCGATTGCTGCCTGTGAAGGTGCATTGCTCATCATCGATGCTACCCAGGGCATTCAGGCTCAAACCATTTCGAATCTTTACATGGCCATCGAACACGACCTGGAAATTATTCCGGTGATGAATAAGATGGATATGGAATCGGCCATGCCCGATGAAGTAGAAGATCAAATTGTTGAATTGCTTGGTTGCAAAAGAACAGAAATCATCAGGGCAAGCGGTAAAACCGGATTGGGAGTGATGGATATCTTGGAGACCATCATCGAAAAAGTACCTGCGCCCAAAGGTCTTCCCGAAGCTCCGCTGCAGTGCCTGATATTCGACTCTGTTTTCAACTCGTTCCGTGGTATAATTGCTTATTTCAAGATAATCAATGGAACCATTCGCAAGGGCGATCTGGTGAAATTTGTCTCCACCGAAAAAGAATATAATGCTGATGAGATAGGTATTCTCAGGCTCGATTTAGTTCCTGAGCCCGAACTGAGTGCCGGCAATGTGGGCTATATTATTTCTGGCATAAAATCATCGAAGGAAGTTAAAGTAGGCGATACAATTACTCATGTAAAAAGACCCTGCGATAAAGCAATTGAAGGTTTCGAGGAAGTCAAACCCATGGTTTTTGCAGGTGTATATCCCATCGACACTGAAGATTTTGAAGACCTGCGTTCTTCAATCGAAAAATTACAACTCAATGATGCTTCGCTGACTTTCGAGCCCGAATCGTCGGTTGCTCTCGGCTTTGGTTTCCGCTGCGGTTTTTTGGGAATGTTGCATATGGAAATCATTCAGGAACGACTCGACAGGGAATTCGACATGAATGTAATTACCACCGTTCCCAACGTTTCGTACATTGTACATACCAAAAAAGGGGAAGTAATGGAAGTGCATAACCCCTCAGGGCTACCCGACCTTATGCTTATCGACCATATCGAAGAGCCTTATATCAGAGCGTCGATCATTACCCGAACCGACTTTATTGGTCAGATCATGACGCTTTGTCTCGACAAACGTGGCGACCTGATCAAGCAGGAATATATTTCCGGAAATCGGATGGAGTTGATATTCGACCTGCCTCTGGGCGAAATTGTGTTCGATTTCTACGACCGGCTGAAAAGCATTTCGAAAGGTTATGCGTCATTCGACTACCATTCGAACGGCTACAGACCATCCAAGCTTGTGAAACTCGATATTCTGCTCAACGGAGAATCGGTCGATGCCCTTTCGTCGCTGATTCACGTGGATAACGCTGTTTCACTGGGTCGGAGGATGTGTGAAAAACTAAAAGAACTAATTCCACGACAGCAATTCGATATCGCTATACAGGCGGCCATTGGAGCCAAAATAATAGCCCGCGAAACCATCAAAGCTGTACGCAAAGATGTAACCGCCAAATGCTACGGAGGCGACATCAGTCGCAAACGAAAACTGCTTGAAAAACAGAAAAAAGGCAAAAAAAGAATGAAACAAATTGGTTCGGTGGAGGTGCCCCAAAAAGCTTTCCTCACTGTACTGAAACTTGATTAAACCAATCAACCCCAATGACTACACTAATTATTGCAGTGTTTGTCACCGGCTATTTGGCCATAGCCCTTGAACATGAACTTAAACTGAACAAAACAGCACCGGCCTTAATTATAGGTGTGCTCACCTGGGTTATTTACACTGCATTTACTCCCGACAAGGAGCATCTCAATTGGGTATTGATAGAGCATCTTGGTGATATTTCAAGCATTCTCTTCTTCCTTTTCGGCGCAATGACTATCGTTGAACTCATCGACTCGCACGACGGTTTTGGCTTGATAACCAAGAAAATAACCGTCAGCGATAAGCGAAAATTGCTCTGGATTATCAGCATCCTTACTTTTTTCATGTCGTCGATTCTCGATAACCTTACAACAACTATCGTTATGGTTTCGTTGCTGCGCAAACTCATCAGCGAAAAGAAACTCAGGTTGCTCTTTATCGGGCTGGTTATCATTGCTGCCAATGCGGGTGGTGCATGGACCCCTATTGGCGACGTTACTACTACCATGTTATGGATTGGAGGTCAGATTTCTACAGAAGAAACTGTCAAATATCTTTTCATCCCGAGTCTGGTTTCACTGATCATACCATTGATTGTAATATCGTTCAAACTGAAAGGCAGGATGCCCGCAAAAGACAATCTGCATCATGCTCAAAAAACCGAATATCCAAATCCAAACCAGAAGCGAAACATGCTGGTGATTGGTTTGCTGACCCTGATCATGGTGCCGGTATTCAAATACTTCACCCATCTGCCACCTTTCATGGGGATTTTAATAGGATTGGGGATATTATGGATTTATACGGATTATTTGCACCGAAAGGTTGACTCAGAGAAAAAAAAGCATATGACCCTTGTGAGTGCATTGCATCGGGTCGATTTTTCGAGCATTCTTTTTTTTCTGGGGATACTTTTAGCGGTTGCTGCTCTCGAAACAGCTGGGATTCTCGAAACAGCTTCGGCATGGCTCAGCAAGGAAATCGGCAATCTGAACCTGATCGTAATTTCAATCGGACTGCTCTCTTCGGTAATTGACAACGTACCATTGGTAGCTGCAGCCCAGGGCATGTATGATATCAATGTTTATCCGATGAATCATTATCTGTGGCAGTTTCTCACCTACTGTGCCGGTACCGGCGGAAGTATCCTCATCATTGGTTCTGCAGCCGGTGTGGCAGCCATGGGAATGGAAAAAATCAGCTTCTTCTGGTATGTGAAAAACATCAGCT
>CAYGJI010000115.1:0-4628 GCA_964350125.1 uncultured Paludibacter sp.
ATATTCTAACTGAATGAGCAATAAACACACAAGATTCTAATCAATTTGCGATAAAAAACCTGTCGAAAAATTGAAATAATTATTTTTCGAGTGAATTTATGGTGAATCTGCCTTTTTTTCAAAAAATGAATTACTTTTGCACAGTAAACAGAATGTACTCTTTTTGAATAAATTAAGATAGATGAAAACTATCATTGCTCGCATTGACAGGGCGCTGATCAAACAAGAACTCACGCAGGACAAGTTTCTGAGGCCCACAAACAAAGCACATAACGAAATTTATATCACTACTGCTCACAATGCACCCAATGTGATGCTGGAGATTGGCCGTTTGAGAGAATTGTCATTCCGGTTGGGGGGCGGTGGTACCGGGGAGGAAATTGATACCGATGAGTTCGATTATATGGAAAATCCATATAAACAATTAATTGTTTGGGATCCTGATGCTGAAGAAATTATTGGTGGATATCGTTACCTTGCAGGTGGCGATGTAAAACTCGACGAAAATGGCCAGCCAAAATTTGTAATGTCCCAACTTTTCAGTTTCAGTGATCAATTCATCAGTAAATATATGCGTCAGACCATTGAGTTGGGCAGGGCATTTGTGCAGCCCGACTATCAGACAACCAAAATGGGGATGAAAAGCCTTTTTGCGCTTGATAATCTGTGGGATGGCTTGGGGGCGCTGATTCATTCGGTGGAAGGCGCCAGGTATTTTATCGGGAAAGTTACCATCTATAATTCATTCAATCTGGAAGCCCGTGAGTTGATTTACGAATACATGAACAAGCATTTCTACGATCACGAAGGGCTTATCAAACCGCATGTGCCGGTTTATGTAAGTGAAGAAAACCAACAACTTGCAAAAACCATTTTTACTGAGGATACACCTTCAGATGACTACAAGCTGCTGATAAAAGCAGTAAGACACGAGGGAGAAAATATACCGGCGATGTTCAATGCCTACCTCACCCTGACCGACACCATGAAAGTGTTTGGAACAGTACTCGATTACGATTTTGGATCGGTTTATGAAACAGGGATGATGGTGATTATGGACGATTTACATGAAACAAAAAAGCAAAGATACGTACAACCCTATATCGACTATTTACGTAAGTTCATGGATGAACAGAAAGCTGCCCGGAAGCGAAGAAGAGCAGAAAAAGCCTTGTTAAAATCGAAAAGAAAATAAAAAAGCCCTCAGATGAGGGTTTTTTTGTGCGGCTGAAGGGACTCGAACCCCCACGCCTTACGGCACCAGATCCTAAGTCTGGCGCGGCTACCAATTACGCCACAGCCGCGATTTGTGCGAAACGGCTGCAAAGATAGCTATTTTTTTAAATGTGCCAATACAACTGTAAGAAAAATTGTTTGTGCTTTGCCACATTATCATTACCTTTGCGCTTCAAATTTTTAAAACCATTTGTAAGGTTCACAATTATGATAAAAATTACTTTCCCCGATAACTCAGTACGTGAGTTCAATCCGGGTATCACAGGAATACAGGTGGCTGAAAATATCAGCCCGAGATTAGCACAGGAAGTGCTTGCTGTGTCAGTCAACGATCAGGTTTGGGATTTAACGCGACCTATCAACACCGATTCGAGAATCAAACTTCATAAATGGGATGATGAAGAAGGCAAGCATGCTTTCTGGCATTCATCGGCTCACCTGATGGCCGAATCGATGCAGGAATTATATCCCGGGATCAAGTTTGGTATCGGACCAGCCATTGAAAACGGGTTTTACTACGATGTTGACCCCGGTACAGCAGTGATTAAAGAAGGCGATTTGCCAGCCATTGAAGCAAAAATGGCTGAATTGGCAGCCCGTAAAGTAAATTATCTGCGCAACGAAATCAGCAAAGCAGATGCACTGAATAAATTCAAAGAAAAAGGCGACGAATATAAAGTTGAACTGATTACCGATCTCGAGGATGGTACCATAACCTTATATTCTCAGGGTAATTTTACCGACCTTTGTCGGGGTCCGCACTTACCAAATACCGGCGAAATTAAGGCCATCAAACTGCTCAGTGTTGCCGGAGCCTACTGGCGTGGCGATGAAAAACGTAAAATGCTTACCCGCATCTATGGAATCACTTTTCCTAAGAAGAAAATGCTGGATGAATATCTGGTATTGCTCGAGGAAGCAAAAAAGCGCGACCATCGCAAAATTGGCAAGGAACTCGAATTGTTTGCTTTTTCTGAAACAGTCGGCAAAGGCTTGCCCTTGTGGCTGCCCCGCGGAACTGCTTTAAGATTGCGACTTGAAGATTTTCTGAAAAAAATTCAGCGTCGTTATGAATATCAACAGGTTATGACGCCCCACATCGGCAACAAGCAGCTGTACATCACTTCCGGTCATTATGCCAAATATGGCAAGGATTCTTTTAAGCCGATACACACACCGGAAGAAGGCGAAGAATATCTGCTTAAACCAATGAATTGTCCGCACCATTGCGAAATTTACAAGGTAAAACCACGTTCGTATAAGGATCTTCCGATTCGTATGGCAGAGTTTGGAACTGTGTATCGTTATGAGCAAAGTGGTGAGTTGCACGGACTTACCCGAGTTCGTTCGTTTACACAGGATGATGCCCATATTTTTTGTCGTCCCGACCAGCTTAAAAACGAATTTCTGAAAGTGATGGATATTATTTCAATCATTTTCAACGCTTTGGATTTCAAACATTTCGAGGCTCAGATATCACTACGTGATTCTGAAAACAGCGAAAAATATATCGGAACCGACGAAAACTGGGAAAAGGCCGAAAAAGCCATCATTGAGGCCTGTGAAGAGAAAGGGCTTAAAGCCCGCGTTGAATTGGGCGAAGCAGCTTTCTACGGCCCGAAACTCGACTTTATGGTGAAAGATGCGATTGGTCGTCGCTGGCAGCTTGGCACCATTCAGGTGGATTACAATCTGCCCGACAGGTTTGAACTGGAATATACCGGTGAAGACAATATGAAACACCGTCCGGTAATGATTCACCGCGCGCCTTTTGGTTCTATGGAACGATTCGTGGCTGTGCTTATTGAACATACAGCAGGGAAATTCCCCTTATGGCTCACCCCCGATCAGGTAGTAGTTTTACCCATCAGCGAGAAATTTAACGATTATGCCTATGAGTTGGCCAAGAATCTCAACAATGCAGATATTCGTGTTCAGGTTGACGACCGCAACGAGAAAATAGGCAGGAAGATTCGCGACAATGAATTAAAGCGCATCCCGTATATGCTTATCGTTGGTGAAAAAGAAGCCGAAATGGGCGTAGTAGCCGTTCGTCGACAGGGCGAAGGCGATAAAGGAACCATGACCGTGGCGGAGTTTATTGCATTGGTGAATGACGAAGTGAATGCTATGCTGCAGCAGTATTAAGTAACAGGAAGAAAATAATGTCATATTTTAAACGCATTTAAAAACAACATAAATAATTAATTGATGCTTGTTTGAACCACAAAAGATAGTTTTCTTTCAAAAATAGCATTGAAAGATTTTACTATTCTTGTGTGGTTCAAATTGAAGTTTTTTATTTTTTCCAGAAAGCAGGTGTAAACAACACTAATACAGTAAACAACTCCAGACGACCGAGTAACATAACAAATGATAAAAACCATTTGCTGAACTCCGGAATCTGAGCGAAGTTTCCAGCTGGCCCTACCTGTCCTAAGCCAGGGCCTACACCACCCAAACATGTAATCATTCCTCCGATTGATTCTAACAGAGGCATACCTGAAAAGGTAAGAATCAGAATCCCAAATGCAATTGTTATTAAGTACAATAAAACAAATGCCAACACTTTGGTAATTACATCTTCATTTACAAAATGACCGTTGTAGCGAATCGGAATTACGGCCTGAGGATGAATTAGTTTCTTGAACTCAAAATAACAATATTTCATTACAATCACAATCCGCACCATTTTAATTGCACCACTTGTTGAGCCTGCTGATGCACCGATTATCATCGCGATTAGCAGCAATACCCAGGTAAAGGTTTTCCAGTTCATGTAATCGGCAGTAGCGAAACCAGTGGTAGTCATCACAGCAGTAACATTAAAAAATGCTTCCCGCCAAACTTCCTCTAAACGGTCTAAATTAAATCCGGCTTTGAAGTCGAAAAGCGACAGTGCTACAACTACAGTAAAAATAAATAAAGTTAACAGATAATACTTTAATTCTTCGTTCCTGAATATTTTTCCGAATTTATTTTTAAAACCAAAATAATACAGACTAAAATTTACACCCGAAAGGAGCATGAAAAATGCTATAACATATTGGATGTAAGCCGAATCCCAATAGCCAATACTGTCTTGCTTTGTTGAAAAACCCCCGGTTGCAACTGTTCCGAACGAATGGCAAAGGGCATCAAACCAATTCATACCTCCCAGTTTCAGTAAAATGGTTTGAGCAAAAGTAAGAATTCCATATATTAAAAATAGACTTTTGGCTGTTTCGCTTATTTTAGGATGAATTTTATCTTTGGTTGGACCTGATGATTCAGCAGCAAATAATTGTGACCCACTTACTCCGAATACCGGAAGCAGAGCCAAAGATAAGACTATGATGCCCAGTCCACCAATCCAGTGGGTCAGGCTTCTCCAAAAAAGGATACTATAAGGT
>CAYGJI010000116.1:0-4537 GCA_964350125.1 uncultured Paludibacter sp.
ATCATTGGTTTTATATCTCGTGCTTATTCGAAAGTTACATTTAATCCTGCCAGTCGGTACCTGCACCAAGTAAATCAGGACGAACAAATGAATCGTCCATCGGATATCCCATGATGGTGGTTCGTTCATTTTTATGATAAGCAAACTCTTGCAGATTGAGCAATTGAAGCTTTTTGGGCATCATTTGCATACCCACATAACCGTCGTAGTTGATGCGCGACATGCCTTCTTTACCGCGATTGGTTGTAATGATTATAACCCCGTTTGCGGCTCGTGAACCGTAAATGGCAGTTGCTGATGCATCCTTTAATATGTCCATTGATACTACGTCAGCCGGGTTGATGGACGACAGTGCATTGGCTGAACTCGATCCGGTGCTACCATCAATCACCACACCATCGATTACAAAGATGGGTTCGTTGGATGAATTCAGAGAGTTCACCCCACGAATACGAATAGAAGTACTTCCTCCCGGAATCCCTGAGTTCTGGGTTACCTGTACACCTGCTGCCCTGCCCTGCAAAACCTGGTCGATCGATGTATTCACCGACTTGGAAATGGACTCTGCTGAAACTGAAGTTACTGCACCGGTCAGGTCACTGCGCTTCATTTGTCCGTAACCAACCACAACCACTTCATTCAACAAAGCATTATCCTCACGTAAAACTACATTGATTACACGTTGGTTCCTTACATCAGTTTTTAGCACCTGATAACCAACATAAGAAAAAACGAGTTTAGCCTGGGCTGAAACATTTATGCGGAATTTACCGTCAAAATCGGTAATGGTACCATTCGGGGTTCCTTCTTCCATAATGTTAACACCTGGCAAAAATTCGCCCTTTTCATCTTTTACTGAACCACTAACTGAAATTGTCTGAGCAAAAACATGGAGTGGTAATAGAATGGCTAACAAAAGCCAATAGCGTTTCTTTCTTTTTGGTAATGTGTTCATCATTTTATTAAAATATCATTTGCCGAAATTAAATTCTTCATGAATAAATGGCCTGAAATAATTCTGAAACAAAACTACAATCATTATTTGTTTTTTGGCCTGAACAGATTTCAAAGCTTTTTCAGGCAGTTACATCAGTTTTCTGCATGTTACAAAAGCTTGCTTACTTGTTACATGTTAATTTTATAGGATGATAAAACCGTAAATTATCGAAAAAACATCGAACACTTACCGTTAATGTTTGATTATGTGCAGGCATTAAGAAGCCTGTTTTCATTCAAGAAAACAGGCCTGATACTACAGTTATTTTGAATTGTTTATCAACACATTAACTCAACCATCCACCGATTCCTCACGGTTCATCTTCCTGTGTTTCTCGGCATATTCTTTGGGCGACATGCCATAAAACTCTCTGAAGGAATTGGAAAAATGGGACAAATTGCTGAACCCAAGCGCATAAACCACTTCCGACACTGTTAATTTTTGTCCTGATAGTAAGTTAGCTGCCTGTTTAAGCCGAATAGTGCGAATAAAATCGCGGGCCGACTGATTGGTTAGTTCTTTGAGTTTTCGGTGCATATGAACCCTGCTCATCCCTACGCCATTAGCAAGAAACTCAACATTCAAATCGGGATCAGCAATATTTTCATTAATGATTTTGATAATTTTCCCGAACAAAATTTGATCTGACGATTTGAGAACTACTGGTTTTATCAAAGCAGTATTCTGTTCGTTATCAGATGCTTTATGCTCTAACCTTTCCCTGTTTTCCAATAAGTTTGAAATCCTTATTTTGAGTAGCTCAATATTGAAAGGTTTCGACACATAAGCATCGGCACCGGTTTCGAGACCTTCGGCTTTATTTTCATCCGATGCTTTTGCTGTGAGCATTAGTACCGGAATATGGTTAATATTGATATTTGATTTAATTTTTTTCGTTAGCTGAATGCCATCCATCTCCGGCATAACCAAGTCAGTAATTACCAAACTGGGTTTTTCCTCTAAAATAAACCTCAGCGCCTCTTTGCCATTCGCAGCAGTCGATATTTTGTAGCGTTCCGAAAGCTCATCACGCAAGTAATTTCGGATGTCATCTTCATCATCCACAATCAAAATTTTGTACTTGGTACTCGACTTTGTTTTTGCTTTTTTTATCTCTGCTGTTTCTTCGAAAATCCGGTGGGAAATTTCAATTTTAGGTCTGCTATTAACACCAACACTTCCAACTTCTTTTTCACTTTCCTGAATATGTGCATCACCCAAAGGCAGCCTGATAATAAATTCACTACCACGACGGTCGGTTCGGTTACGGGCAAATATCTCACCGTGTTGTAGCATTACAAGAGAACGTGCTAAATGTAATCCGATTCCTGTTCCAAAACCAGAATCTTCCTGTGTATTGATTTGATAAAACCGCTCAAATATCTTTTCAATTTTACTTTGTTCGATGCCAATGCCTGTATCGGATACAATAATCTCAACATAATTATTCAGCGGTCCGCTTACACGATGATTCTGTCCGGTTCGCAATATGACATTGATTTCACCATCCTGCGGTGTGAATTTGAATGCGTTGGAAAGTATATTCACAAGCACTTTATCAAAGTTTTGCAAATCAATCCATGCCATCACCTGTTTCTCAGTATAAGTAAAAGAAAACTTGATGTTATTCTTATTTGCTTGATATTCAAAAGTCTGCATTATATCATCAATAAAGCCAACCATATCGGTTTCGCGATAACTCAAAGTCATCAAGCCCTTATCAATTTTTCTGACATCCATTAACTGATTGATTAATGCCAGAATTCTGCGGGCATTCCGGTACATCAGCAACAATATTTTCTGCTTGTCAGGTTCTTGATTTTCTGAAATCAGTTTTTCGAGCGGACTTAATATCAGCGACATAGGTGTTCTGATTTCATGCGAAACATTGATGAAGAATTGCAATTTGGCTTCACTGATTTGCTCTGCATGTTCCCTTTTAATCATTTCGTTCCGGTACAGTATTCTGTCCCTAATAAACTTTGATATCCCGAAAACCAACAGTATTAAGAGCAAAAAATAAATCAACTTAGCCCACCAGGTTAAGTACCATGGAGGAAAAATGATCAATGTTATTAGTTTTTCTTCTGAAAAATTATCATATATGAGGGCCTTAACCCTTAGACGATATTTTCCGTAACCCAAATTGGTAAAGTTAATACGACTGATTCCGGGTTCGGTTGTCATCCACTGAGAATTTAATCCCTCTAAAAAATAGCTATACTGCACACGCTCAGAAAAACCGAAGTCGAAGGTTGAAAATTCGAGCGCAAACATGTTATCGTTGTTACTGAACTCAATAACATCAGCATCGGCGATAAAGCCTTTAAAATGAATGTTGCTGCTGGCCCTTTGCCCTGAAAATACCCTGTTGTCCATCACATAAAGAGCTGTTAAACTTGGATTCAGGGGTTTTCTCTGGTCGTTGATTTCCGCAGGATAGAATGATGTAACACCATTGATACCTCCAAAATAGAGTTTTCCATCTGCAGATTTCCAGGCTGTAGCCATACTGAATTCGTTGCCCTGCAAACCATCGAAAGCATAATAGTTCACAAACTTATTATTTTTGGTAACATATTTTGAAATTCCTGAGTGTGTACTTATCCAGAAATCACCATTTTCATCTTCCTGAATGGCACAAATCACATTGCCTGAGAGTCCATTTGCCGTGGTAAAATGTTCTGATTTGTTGAGTTTACGGTCGTAACGGGCCAAGCCTTCGGTGGTACCAATCCAGATTCTGCCACGACTATCCTCAGTGATAAAGTAAACCACATCTCCTGGCAAAATATTTTTGTCAACTGTTAGGTGCTGAATATCAGATTTTTCAGGATCAATTATAAAAACACCATTGTATGAACCTACCCACATTATGCCCTTACTGTCGCATAAAATAAAGTTAATCCAATCGTTGGGTATATTGAAACCCGGTTTTCCGTTTTGTGAATAGTGTCCGATATATTTTTTGGTTTGCGGGTCGAAAATGTATATCCCGGCACCATTGGTACCTATCCACATTTTCCCTTTTTTGTCTTTTGCTATTGAAATAATTTTGTTTCTGGCAGTATTGTCATTAGAAAGTGTTTGGTCAGTGTAATCATAATAAGTAAATGATGCGGTTCTTTTATCCATGCTGACCAAACCGTTAAGATAAGAGCCCAGCCACAAGTTTCCCTTTTTATCATCATGTATGGTCATTATTGTTGAGGGGGCTGACTTACTGTTGTTCAGGGGCTTGAAGTGCGTAGATACGCCTTGCTTACTGATACTGTACAAGCCATCGTTGTCGGTACCTACCCACAGGTATCCTTCATCATCTTTTAAAAGTGACATTACACAGCCCGAACCTATGATATTCCGGTTGTACGACTTATATCCTGTGTAATGAAATATATTGGGACTTTCTGGATCGAGAAAGACTCCTTTTTGAAATAATCCGGTCCAAAGGTTACCAACATGATCCTGACAAATGGCGTGTACTTTCATTCTCGAAAAATCGAAAGGTGCCGAATGTAATTGATAATCTTCAAGAACCTT
>CAYGJI010000117.1:0-4433 GCA_964350125.1 uncultured Paludibacter sp.
GTTGTTTTTAAATACGTTTAAAATATGACATTATTTTCTTCCTGTTACTTAAGTGTAGGGATTCAATATAAAAAATGATATTATGTTCGAAGTAAAAGGAAAAATTGCAGTAGTTACCGGTGGCGGAGGAGTATTGGGAAGCAATATCTCTAAAGGCATGCTGATGGCCGGTGCCAGGGTCATTATACTCGATATCAGGGAAGATGTTTTGGAGCAAAAAATCAATGAGTTAAAGCATTACGGTGATATTACAGGTATGGTTTGCAATGTGTTATCAGAAGAAAATCTGCGCAATGTCAGTGACTTAATAGAACAACAGTATGGCGGCTTTGATATTCTTGTAAACGCTGCCGGTGGCAATTTGCCCGGTGGAACACTCACCGAAGCACAAACCGTTTTCGACATGAAAACGGAAGACTACAACAAAGTGGTGGCTTTGAATTCAAATGGAACGGTATATCCCTGTCTGATTCTGGGCGAACTGATGGCTCGTCGTGGCTCAGGATCCATTATTAATATCTCTTCTATGGCTACCTACAGTGCCATTACGCGGGTTCCCGGATATTCGGTTGCCAAAGCAGGTATCAACGTTTTCACACAATGGTTAGCCATGGAGATGGCACTGAAATTCGGCGAGAAAATCAGGGTGAACGCCATTGCTCCGGGGTTTTTTATCGGCGATCAGAACCGGTCGGTACTTATCAATCCGGATGGCTCACTGACCGAGCGCAGTAAAAAAGTAATAGCCCGCACCCCTATGCGCAGGTTTGGCAATATCGACGAACTGAATGGTGTAGTGCAGTTCCTGTGTTCCGATGCTGCTTCGTTCATCACCGGAGCCATCATTCCTGTTGATGGAGGTTTTAGTTCATTTAGTGGGGTATGAGTAAAAAAAATTGATTGCTATGCTTATAACATGGAGATGGTTTGGTTTTAACGACGCAGTACGTTTGTCGGATCTGAAACAAATGGGCGTTCAAGGGGTGGTTACTGCATTACATCACATCAAAAACGGTGATGTGTGGCCGGTTGATGAAATCAGAAAGGTGAAATCGGCCATCGAAGCACAGGGCATGCGCTGGAGTGTGGTGGAGAGTTTGCCGGTTACCGAGGGTATCAAAACAAAAACAGCCGATCGTCCCCGACTGATAGAAAATTACCAGCAATCGATACGCAATCTCGGGGCTTGCGGCATCAATACAGTGTGTTATAATTTCATGCCGGTGCTCGACTGGGCCCGCACCGACCTGCATTATACCCTGCCTTCGGGCGGTGAGGTGATGTATTTCGATTATCCAAAGTTTGTGGCTTTCGATGTTTTTATCCTGAAGCGACCGGGAGCAGCCGCCGATTATCCTGCAGAAATAGTTGCCAAAGCCGAAACTACGTTCAACGCAATGAGCAGTGAAGAGGCCGAACATCTGGCTTATAATATTATTGTGGTAACGCAGGGCTTCATCAATGGTACGGTGGATGGTTCTGAACAGGATTACAAACAGGTTTTTCTCGATTACATTGCTACTTACCGCGATATCGACCGCGATAAGCTGCGCTCAAATCTGGCTGAATTCCTGCGTGATGTGGTTCCGGTGGCCGAAGAGGCTGGTGTCCGCCTGTGTATTCATCCCGACGACCCGCCGTTTTCTGTACTGGGAATGCCTCGTATCGTAGGTTCACAGGAAGATTTAGAATGGATTTGCAATGCTGTGGATTCTCCGGCCAACGGTATTACCTTCTGTACCGGATCGCTGTCGGTTCGCAGGGAAAATGATCTCACGCAAATCGTAAAAAAGTGGGGTCACCGCATTCATTTTGCGCATTTGCGTAATAACAGTTTTGGCGATGATGGCTGTTTCTATGAGTCGGGACACCTGGATGGCAATGTGCCGATGGCTGCAGTGGTGGAAGCGCTTCTCCGCGAGCAGAACCGACGAAAAAAGGAGGGCAGAAGCGATTTTATTATCCCTTTCCGTCCCGATCATGGCATCAAAATGCTCGACGATTTCGGGCGTAACGCCAATCCCGGTTATCCGATGGTGGGGCGGTTACGTGGTTTGGCTGAGATACGCGGACTGGCTGCCGGAATATCTTATAAACTCCAACAGGAAGCAGAGAATTAGCATCCGACGATTTAATTATGGCCGGTTTTCGCCGTAACCAAAGAGTTTATTTTCTTTGATACGTTGAAATACCGGTTCGGGAAGATAATGCTGCAATTCGGGATCGGCATTGGCTATCAGTTTGTTGATATGCTCGGTAGTGATGCCCAAATGTTTCGTTGGAATATTACATAACACAATAATTTTTCCCTGCGATAGCAGGTATTGCCAGAGTTGAGCGATATCTTCGGGGAAACTTGATTCATCCGGACAATGCACCTCCCCTGATTTCCCATCGAGGGCAGGAAAAAGGTAAATTTTGACATTTTCCTGAAAAAGTGAACCCAGCGCTTCGAGCAATCCGCCCCGCAAATCCCTGTAGTATTGCGCATCCATGATTTTCTCGAAAGTGGGTAGTCCGACCACGATGCGCAATTTAATCAGTCGGAACTGTGCAAAATAATTCACCAGTTCGAAATATCGCTGAAAACGCGAAATCATCACACTTTGTCCCATGAGGTTCAGCAAATCGACACGATGCAAAAAGTCATTCTCGTTAACTTTCTGTTCCTGCATCAGGTAGTTTAATGATATCTCGCTGAAAGCGATGGTGTTATCAGGTTTGTAATCCTCATCACGCTGGAAAATATTCAAACTGTCTTCGATAAACTGCATCCCGAGCAGGTTTATCGGACGGAAAAATCCGCGGGTCAGAATCACGTTTTTGCGGTGCAGCATATCGGCGGGTTGTTGTACCTGTCCGTTGCAGTCGAACATGATGGCCGGGGTCATGTAGTTGCTCACAAGCATGAGGTTGAGCAGCCGGTTGTCGACCCAATCAACATCGGGCCCTTCGGCATACACATAATCCACTTCCACACGGTCGTTGCCCAGATTATCGAGCACCGAAAGTAATATTTTTCGCGGATCATAGCCCATGAACAGTCCGCCATGGATGAGGTTGATACCCAGTGTGCCAAGCGTGTATTGCTGCAGCAGCGTATCGTTTTCGAGCATTTTCACATGGATAAAAAGCTGATTGGGTCGATGCAAATTGCTGCCCTGAATCGCAATTCCCAACCAGCCGTTTCCCTGATTCGATTTGTTGAAATTCAGCGTTTCAACCGTATTGGCAAAGGCAAAAAAACGCTGATGATATTGATCGCCAAGGATAGTCACGAGTTCGTCGTACTCGTAGCGAATCATTTTCCGCAGGCGGCTTTCGGCCACATAGCGCGAAGGTTTACCTTCGTTGTAAAAATGGTCGCTAAAGCGTTTGTCGTAGGCCGAAACCGATTTGGCAATGGTGTTGGAAGCACCTCCCGCCTGAAACAAATGCCTCGCAGTTTCCTGTCCACCCCCGATTTCGGCAATGGTGCCATAATACTGTGATTCGATATTGATTCGAACTGATTTCTCCTTGGTGCTGAGCATCTTCTATGTTTTTTGAATGAGTTTTTCAGAAACATCCCACAGTTTCCGGGCGAGTTCATCCTTCGCCTGTCGGCTTTTGAATCCCGGTTTGCGTTTGTCGTAGTAACCTCCCGGTTTAAGCTGATGAAAGCCTTCGCCTGCAATAAGCCAAATCAGGGTATCAGCACCTTTTTCAGGCGAAATAAGAAACCAGTTTTTGATGCCGGTTTCGTAGGCCCACTTGAAAATTCCGGTGCCTTCGCGGGCAAAACCGGTGCGCACCATCCCTGGATGGAATGAAACAGCCCGCACATTGGAGAAGCGCTTGTTTATTTCGATGGCATGCAGGATATTCATGAGTTTAGCAGTACCATAGGCACGCATCGGACTGTAGCTTTGTTCCGAATGTAAATCATTAAAACGGATATCGCCCACATTATTGGCCATGCTCGAAGTGTTGATAACCAATGCATTCGATTCCTCAAGCCGTTGTTGCAGTAACTTTGTGAGCATGAATCCCGACAAATGATTCACCTGAAAAGTTTGTTCCATGCCATCAACTGTAACACGACGTTCTTTGATGATGCCCCCTACATTATTTACCAATACATCGATGCGGCGGTACTTTGCAAGCAGTGTTTCGGCAAACTTCTTCACTTCTTCCAGTTTGGCGTAATCCACCAGATAATAATCGCATTGCAACTCATCTGCCAGCTTTTTCGTTTCTGCCGAGCGGCCGGTGATTACAACTTTGGCACCCATTTTACTCAGTATGCGGGCAGCCGCTGCTCCGATTCCTGAACTACCACCTGTAATAATGATGGTTTTCCCTTTGATATTCTGTTGATTATTCATTGAATTTTTTTTCCAAAGATAACAAAAAGGGGCGAATTTGGTTCAGAAACATAATGTCGCCATATA
>CAYGJI010000118.1:0-4408 GCA_964350125.1 uncultured Paludibacter sp.
GCCTGAAACCAAAGGTAAAACTTTAGAGGAAATGAATAAGTTGTGGAAGAAGAAGACGGATTAGCTTGGCTTTTAATATTTCCTGCTTTTAATTTCCCCGGGTAATCCTACATTCCCCGGAGAAATTGTATTTTTGCATCCATTATGCTGTATCCCGAATCTTTCGAACATAAAACCGATTTCAGTGCTATTCGTTTGTTGCTGAAAGAAAAGTGCATTTCTTCTCTTGGAAAAGAAAAGGTGGATGACATTCGCTTTAATTTTGATTTTCCTTTGATAAGAAGGCTTTTGGGACAAACAGAGGAGATGTTGCGTATACTGAAGTTCAATGATGAAACACTTCCGGCAGGCGATTTTTATGATATTCGCGAGGGTTTGTCGCGGGTTAGGATTGAAGGCTTGTTTCTTGATGAGCACGAGGTGTTCGACCTTCGGCGTGCACTTGAAGCTGTGAGGCGCATTGTCGATTATATCCGCAAGCAGGAGGTGGAGCAATTTCCCGAATTACATCTGATGCTCGAAGGGGTGAGTCTTTTTCCGGATATTATCCGTCGCATCGATGCAATACTCGATAAGTTCGGACGGATAAAAGACCATGCTTCGCACGAGCTTGCCCGCATTCGCAAGGACAAGAGTTCAGTGCAGGCATCGGTTTCGAGGATTCTTAACAACATTCTGCGACAGGCACAGGCCGATGGTTATGTCGAGAAAGATGTAACGCCTGCCATGCGCGATGGTCGTTTGGTTATTCCGGTTTCACCTGCTTTCAAAAGGAAAATCACCGGGATAGTGCATGACGAATCTTCCACTGGAAAAACCGTTTTTATTGAACCCGCTCAGGTGGTCGAAACCAATAACCGGTTGCGGGAGCTGGAAGGGGAGGAGCGACGTGAAATTATCCGCATTCTTGTGGAATTCACAAACTTTCTGCGCCCTTTTACTGAAGATATTTTTCAATCGCAGGATTTTCTAGGCGAGATTGATTTGATCCGGGCCAAAGCGCTTTTTGCGATTCAAACCGGAGGAATAAAACCACCCATCGAAAATGAGTGTCGTCTCGAATGGAACAGAGCCATCCATCCGCTCCTTTTTCTGAATCTTCAGAAGCAAGGGAAAGTAGTTGTTCCTCTGGATATTGAACTGAATAATAATCAACGTATTCTGCTTATTTCGGGCCCCAATGCCGGAGGAAAATCGGTTTGCCTAAAAACGGTGGTGCTCTTGCAATACATGCTCCAAAGTGGCTTGCTTGTTCCCATGCATGAAAACAGCCGTTGTGGTATTTTTCATAGGCTTTTCATTGATATTGGCGATGAGCAATCCATCGAAAACGACCTCTCGACCTACAGTTCGCATCTTACCAACATGAAGTTCTTCATTCGCAACAGCAATGCTAAAACTATGTTGCTGATTGATGAATTTGGTACAGGAACCGAACCCATGATAGGTGGAGCTCTGGCCGAGGCAACCCTTGAACGTTTTAATCGTAATCAGGCTTTCGGCGTTATAACTACCCACTATACCAACCTGAAGCATTATGCCGAATCGGCCGAAGGGATTGTGAATGGCGCTATGCTGTACGACCGGCAGCATCTTCAACCACTTTTCCAGCTGCAAATTGGTAATCCTGGATCATCATTTGCCATCGAAATAGCCCGCAAAATTGGATTGCCCGAAGATGTAATCGCCGATGCTGCCGAAAAGGTGGGTGCTGAGCATCTCGATTACGACAAGCATTTGCAAGACATAGTGAGAGATAAACGTTACTGGGAAAACAAACGGCAACAAATAAGGCTTAAAGAGAAAAAGCTTGAAACACTGATGGAAAAGTATGAGACCGAGATGTCGGACATCAAAAAACACCGCAGGGAAGTGATAGCCAAAGCCCGGGAAGAAGCACAACGATTGATGACCGAAGCCAATGCACGCATCGAAAATACAATTCGCGAAATTAAGGAGGCTCAGGCCGATAAAGAAAAAACCAAAGCCATCAGAAAAGAATTGACTGATTTCCGGGATAAAGTACTTGAAAATCTGAAAGATGAGAAGCAGAAAGCAGGGAAAGGCATTTCAGTAAAGAAAACACAGGATACGGCAGAGGTGGCTATTCAGTCGGGCTCAGTAGTTAGAATAAAAGAACAGCAAACTACAGGAAAAGTGCTTGCAATTCAGGGCAAAAACGCCATTGTTGCTTTTGGTTTGCTCAAATCGTCGGTAAAACTTTCCTCGCTCGAAATTATCAGCAGCAATCAACTCAAAAAAGTGCAGAAGTTGCAGGTTCATGCTGTGAGCACTGTTACCGAGGAAGTTCGCCAGCGCAAACTGCATTTCAAATCCGATATTGATGTGCGCGGCATGCGTGGCGACGAAGCCCTGCAGGCAGTTACTTATTACATCGACGATGCTTTGATTGTGGGAGTTTCATCAGTCAGAATTCTGCACGGCACTGGCACTGGAGCGCTCCGGCAGCTAATTCGTCAGTATCTGGGTACCGTTCATGGTGTACGTAATTATCGCGATGAACATGTACAATTTGGAGGAGCAGGGATAACGATTGTGGAGTTCTGAAACCATTAACCCTGCACCTTTTTTAAAGCAATCGTGAATCACTATTCATTGAATAAAATCATTAAATTCAAATTTTCACAGAATTTTGACTGGAATGAAATCATAGAGCAAAAACTTCAGACATACCAAATGTGCAATAATTCTTAAAGTTTAATTTTCACTGTGTCATTCGAATTTAGAAATTGAAATTTATGTTTATATTTTGATGAGAATATTGCTGATGGACATGAAGATTATCTGATGAAAATGCATGAATATTCACTTATCATGTAAGTTCAATTGCTTACATTTTAAATCTGAGATGTCGGCGAAATCCATACTTACGATATCCTCAGGTATTCTCAATTTCAGATATTAAATTTAATTTTTCATTTTCTCCCCTCAAAAAAAAAATGTACCTTTGGGCTCGAAAAGAGGTAAAGGGTAACAAACTCCCTAAGGTATTGAAAATCAAAAACTATTAATCATTTTATAATCATCAGACAATGAGTAAAATCGAAAAAATCGTTGCCCGTGAAGTGCTTGACTCACGCGGTAATCCTACTGTAGAAGTAGATGTAATCCTCGAATCGGGTGTAATTGGTCGCGCTGCAGTACCATCGGGTGCTTCAACCGGCGAAAATGAAGCCATCGAACTTCGTGATGGCGACAAAAGTCGTTACCTTGGTAAAGGTGTGCTGAAAGCTGTTGCCAACGTAAACAATGTTATCGGTCCTGCCCTCGAAGGTGTGGATGCACTGCAGCAACGGGCCATCGACAAGTTGATGATTGCCATGGACGGAACCAAAACCAAATCGAATCTTGGTGCAAATGCAATTCTTGGTGTTTCACTTGCTGTAGCTAAGGCTGCTGCCGAATACCTCGGAATGCCCCTTTATCGCTATATTGGTGGTACCAATGCCTTTACTCTACCTGTTCCGATGATGAATATCATCAATGGTGGCTCACACTCTGATGCTCCCATCGCTTTTCAGGAATTCATGATTCGTCCTGTTGGCGCTGCTTCTTTCCGTGAAGGTCTGCGTATGGGTGCCGAAGTGTTCCACTCACTGAAAAAAGTATTGCACGACCGTCATCTTAGCACAGCAGTGGGCGACGAAGGTGGTTTTGCTCCCAACCTCGAAGGTGGCACCGAAGATGCGCTCGAATCAATTCTTACTGCCATCGAAAAAGCTGGTTACAAACCGGGTGTTGATCTAACTATCGGTCTCGACTGTGCTGCTTCTGAATTCTACAAAGGTGGTATCTACGACTATTCAAAATTCGAAGGTCCAAACGGAAAAAAACGTACTTCTGCCGAGCAGGTTGAATACCTGGCCGAACTGATTGCTAAATACCCTATCGACTCTATCGAAGATGGAATGGGTGAAAGCGACTGGGATGGCTGGAAGTTACTTACAGAAAAAATTGGTGACAAATGTCAGCTGGTAGGCGACGACTTGTTCGTTACCAATGTAGAATACCTAAAAAAAGGTATCGACATGGGTTGCGCCAACTCTATACTTATCAAAGTAAATCAGATTGGTTCGCTTACCGAAACACTCGATGCTATCGAAATGGCTCACCGTGCAGGTTATACCTCAGTTACTTCGCACCGCTCGGGTGAAACCGAAGATGCAACTATCGCCGATATCGCGGTTGCTACCAACTCAGGTCAGATTAAAACAGGCTCACTGAGCCGCTCCGACCGTATGGCTAAATACAACCAGTTGCTCCGTATCGAGGAAGAGCTGGGTGAACTGGCTGTTTATGGTTATAAAAAATAGTTTCTGAATAATTGTTTTTAAATTTAAAAAAGGTGGTTTTCGTCAGAAAGTCACCTTTTTTCATGCTGATTTTC
>CAYGJI010000119.1:0-3660 GCA_964350125.1 uncultured Paludibacter sp.
TAAAATCTACATCTGTAACAAAGCGATTGACTGAATAGAACAGTGATTGCTGGTGTTATGAAAAAACCCTTACCTATGCAAATGAATTAAACATATTCAACCCGAAATTTACAGGAGACCAAGAAAAAAACTTAATTTTGAATCCCCTTCGAACGTGTTTTACGAAAAAAGTGCATTAGATAGTTGAATCTGCGGCAGTTTAAGTCTGATTGAATGTTTGGTTCTTGTTTGATAAAGCTGTACCTTTGCAGTCTTAATTCTGAGACATATGAAGACTTCAAGTTTAATAATTATGATTGCGCTGATGTTGAATGCTTTGGTAAGTGCTCAGGAGAAAATGATGCTTTATCCGTCGGGCATTCCCGATTCGAATGGATTTGAAGGGCAAGAACAGTTTTTACGTTCCGATTTTGTGGTGAAGATATCCGAACCACGGATGTACTATTATCCTGCTCCGGCCGAAAAGGCTAATAAGGCAGCAGTACTAATATGTCCGGGCGGAGGTTATGCTGGTGTTTCTGTAATTAAAGAAGGCGAAGAAATCGCCCGTTGGTTCAATAATTTGGGTGTTACCGCCTTTGTGTTGTACTACCGCATGCCCAATGGTCATCGCCATATTCCGCTGAGCGATACCCGCAAAGCACTTGAAATTATTCACTCTCGTTCGCAGGAATGGAATATTAAACCCGGGAAAGTCGGCATTTTAGGTTTTTCTGCAGGTGGGCATTTGGCAGCAACCACAGCCACACATCTTGCCTGTACTCCATTGCGACCGGCTTTTCAGATTTTGTGTTATCCTGTTATCACGATGGACAGCACCTTTACACACCGCGGGTCACGTTCCAACCTGTTGGGTCGTAATCCTTCCGACGAGCTTGTTGCTCTTTTCTCAGCTGAAAAGCAGGTCAGTCCATCAGCTCCTCCGGCATTTATTTTTCATGCCGAAGATGATAAAACGGTTCCTGTGAAAAATAGTCAGGTTTATGCCGAAGAGCTGAAGAAAATGGGTGTTCCACACGAACTACATATATTCAAAGCAGGCGGACATGGTTTCGGTATGCGTCCAACAAATCCCGAAACCGACCAATGGCCTTTGCTGCTCGAAAAGTGGCTGAAGCAAACACTTCGCTGATTTTTTCCGTTTTTAATACTTTTAGGTCCTTTTTACCATGAGCAAAACCCCGATTTTTGAAGATAGCGCCAACGATGCCATTCTCCTTCTGAAAAACATGATTACCCTGCCTTCTTTCAGTAAGGAGGAGGGCAAAGTAGCCGATATGCTCGAGCGCTATATCGAACTGAAAGGATACACTGTTTTGAGAAAAGGAAATAATTTGTGGTTGATGAGTACGGGTTTTGATTTGGCTAAACCTACCATTCTGCTCAATTCGCATATCGACACGGTGAAGCCTGTTGCAGGCTGGACCCGCGACCCATTCATTCCTGTAGTGAAGGATAATAAGCTGTACGGCTTAGGTAGTAATGATGCGGGTGCTTCGGTGGTTACATTATTACATGCTTTTTTTGAATTAACGGAGCGCGAACAGTCCTATAACCTCATTTACTCGGCTACTGCCGAGGAGGAAAATTCGGGCAGTGGTGGAGTCGAAAGCCTGCTTCCCGAATTGCCACCAATCAGTTTTGCCCTGGTGGGTGAGCCAACTGGCATGCATCCTGCTGTGGCCGAAAAGGGACTGATGGTGCTCGATTGTGTTGCTTACGGAAAAGCAGGCCATGCTGCCCGCAATGAGGGTGAAAATGCCATTTATATTGCCATGGATGATATCCATTGGTTCCGCAACTTCACTTTCCCGGCTGTTTCGGAATATCTTGGGCCGGTGAAAATGACTGTAACGCAGATGAATGCAGGTTCGCAGCACAATGTGGTGCCCGATCGATGCAACTTTGTGGTGGATGTGCGCACCAACGAACTATACACCAACCAGGAGCTACTGCAGAAAATCAAACAACATGCACGATCCGAAGTAACAGCCCGCACGGTGCGACTTTGTTCAACGGCTACTCCCGCCAATCATCCTGTGGTGCAACGTGCCATCGAGCTCAACAGGATACCTTATGGCTCGCCAACATTATCGGATCAGGCACTCATGAATTTCCCCAGCGTAAAAATGGGGCCCGGCGACTCGGCCCGCTCTCACACTGCCAACGAATATATCCTGATTGATGAGATTGAAAAAGCCATCCCACTGTATGTTAAATTGCTGGATGGATTAAACCTTTTGTAATTGAACATGTCATTAACTGAAATTTCGCAACTTTTTACTAAAATATGACATTATTTTCTTCATGTTACTTAATTATTATTACCACATTGCATTTTAGTAATTTTGTTGTTAGAAATTAATTCAGCTAATCAAGCTATAAAGAATTTTTGTGTTCAACATATTTTACTGTTCATGAAATTTATACTGCTTCTTATCTGCCTGTTGCTTTACAGCAACGCGCTTTCGTCTCAATCCGGGTTGTATCTCCGTTTTCAGGATAACAGCACCCGCGAAATTGATTTATCAACATTCTCGAAAATGACTTTCAGTAATGGTGTTGTTAAATTCATGTATCATCATGCTGCTTTTGATGATTTTACTGTTTCTACCATCAAAAGAATAAGCTTTTCTCCCGACGAATTTTTGTACATTGACGAAAAGCAATTTGGCAAAGCGATAGCGCTTTTTCCCAATCCGGCTGATCGATTTTTATATTTTCGTAATGTAGGGGAAGCTACGCAGATGGTCAAAATATACAATTTGCAGGGTTTGTTGGTTTACTCCGGTTTGGTTGACTATGAACAGCAAGTCATAGATGTTTCGATATTGAGTTCAGGAATGTATTTGTTGGAAATTGGTGAGCAAACAATGAAATTTTTGAAGAGATGAGAAAGATAACAGCAATCATTCCGGTTTTGTTGATTTTCACACTGCTGGTAGCACAGGAGAAATTCCATGTTTTGAAAAAAGATGGAACAACCATTTCAGAGAAAACCGCAGTTTTGGATAGTGTAAAACTCATTGCAAACAATACCAAATTAGTACTTTATCGCTCCAATCAAACTACAGAAGAAGTAGCAGTCTCAGACATCAGTTCGATGTATTTCAGCGGAACCCCCGATACCGTAAAAATTCATTACACTGCAAGTTCGGCAACAATATTCAATCCGCTCGAAAATTCAGGCGTACAGATCGTTGCCGATGGCCCGGATGTTGTGGTTTTTTCATCCCTGACCGACAATGAAGTGATTTATCAGCTTACAGGATCTTCATCAACCGGATCATTTAAAATATACAGCACATATCGGTTCGAAGTTTTGTTTGCCGGAGTGCAATTGACCAACGATAATGGTCCGGCTATCAATATTCAATCGAAAAAGCGTGTGCTCATCACCCTTGCAAAAGGCACAGTCAATACTTTGGCTGATGCAGCCACTTATGCTTCATCCAACGAAGATCAAAAAGCTGCCCTGTTTAGTGAAGGTCAGCTCTTTTTCAATGGAGAAGGCACTTTAAATGTAAGCAGCGTTGCAAAGCATGGTATCTGCAGCGACGATTATATTCGCATCATATCAGGAATTATCAATGTTACTTCAGCCGGAAAGGATGCCATGCATTGTAATGAAAAATTACTGATAGAAGGAGGAAAGATAAC
>CAYGJI010000120.1:0-3603 GCA_964350125.1 uncultured Paludibacter sp.
CTGATAGCATCTTTTTTGCCTGCTCCGATGATAGAAAAGCGCAAAGACTGAATTTAGATATTGGTTTGAAAAAAAGTGATGAACTTTTTAAAATACGTTTTTGTTCTCAGTGATAATAAACCGTTTCGCTGATGATAGAAGTAATAACAGATTTTAATCAAAAATACAGAGACGATATCCGGCTGTTGTATGTGAATACATTTTCGAATGGTGATAATGCACAATGGATAGATTCGAATCAACTGGAAGAATCATTGAATAACACTTACCAATCGGGTTTTATGATTGTAGGGCTGTTGTCGGGAAAACCAGTGGCAGCACTTTTTGTTGTATCGCTTAAATTTGATAATTATTGTCCTGTAGACATCAAGCGCAATTTTAAACCCGAAAAGACACCGTATATTTCCGAACTGATGGTCGATGATGGGTTCAGAGGTCGCGGCTTTGGAAAAATTATTCTCGAAAAAAGTGTCGATATGTTAAAACAAAAAGCCTTCACAGACGTTTTTATTCGTGTGTGGGAACGCAATAAAAAAGCGCTTCAACTTTATCGGAATGCAGGTTTTGAGCCTGTGGCAGAAATTTTTCAGCTTAAAAAGTTACCAGACGGAATCAGCACATTAGAAATGAGAAAAGTGTATTTACACAGGCAATTATGATGAATCTTCAGCATTTGGTTACTAAAACCATAGATTTAAGTCAGGGAAATCCTGAAGCAAAGAGAGCAGAGATAAGAAGGTATTTCCTGAAAACATGGGAAGTGGATGAGTTACTTTACACCCAACTGAAATCTGACGATATATTTTATCACCGGGCTGACCCTCTCAGGCATATTTTGCTATTTTACCTTGGACATACTGCCGTTTTTTACATCAATAAATTTTTACTTGCCGGGATCATTCAGGAGCGCATCAATCCTTTTATGGAATCGATTTTTGCGGTTGGTGTGGATGAAATGAGCTGGGACGATTTGAATAACAATCACTACGACTGGCCTTCGGTGTCAGCAGTTCGGGAATACCGGAACAGAGCAAAAGAGTTGATACTGAAAGTGATTGATGAAACACCGATGGCCCTGCCAATTCGATGGGAAAATCCTTGCTGGCTGGTGATGATGGGTATAGAACACGAACGCATCCATCTCGAAACTTCTTCGGTTCTCATTCGCCAGCTTCCGCTCGATGAGGTGGTGGGCGGTCGTTTTGGAAGCATTTGCAGCGAAAGGGGTGATGCGCCCAAAAACAATTTAGTTGAAGTCGAATTCACGGAACTTAAACTGGGTAAGCCCCGGGATCATCCGTATTATGGTTGGGACAATGAGTATGGTTCAGTGCAGGTAAATGTTCCCGGTTTTAAAGCGTCACAAATGCTCATTTCGAATGGTGAGTATCTTGAGTTTGTAGAAACAGGTGGTTACGAGCAGGAAAAATACTGGACCGAAGAGGGTTGGAACTGGAATACCTACCGCAATCCGGGGATGCCTCTTTTTTGGAGAAAAGATGAAAGTGGTTACCGTTTGCGTTTGGTTGCCGAAGAAATTGCTATGCCATGGAACTGGCCGGTAGAGGTTAATTATCTTGAGGCCAAAGCTTTTTGCAACTGGAAAACTGAGCAAACTAACAAAATTTACCGTTTGCCTACTGAAGAAGAATGGTATGTGCTTGCAGGATTAAGTCTGACCGAAGATCAGCCTGAATGGAATAAAGCTCCCGGCAATATCAATCTTGAGTATTTTGCATCACCCTGTCCTGTTGATATGTTCAAACAAGGCGATTTTTACGATTTGCTTGGTAATGTTTGGCAATGGACTGAAACGCCAATCACTGGTTTTCCCGGATTTAAGGTGCATCCGATGTACGATGATTTCTCAACACCCACTTTCGATGGTAAGCATAATCTGATCAAAGGTGGATCGTGGATTTCAACCGGTAATGAGGCAACATACCACTCACGTTATGCTTTCCGCCGACATTTTTATCAGCATGCAGGTTTCAGGGTCGTACAATCGGATATCCCGCCCGAAATTAAAACGGATGTTTATGAAACTGATCCTGAGGTTACGCTCTCGTGTGAGAATCAGTGGGGCAATGCTACTCCATCAAATTATCATGTGGCATTGGTTAAACTTATCAAATCTCAATTGGGAAATGAGTTAAACCGGATGAAAGTGCTTGATTTAAATGCTGATACAGGTCGTCTGGCTTTCGAACTTGCACCTGAGGTAAAAGAACTGATGGCTCTCGATTTTTCAGCCCGATTTATTCGTATGCCCGATCAGTTAATCGAAAGAGGATTCATGCGTTACATTGTGCAGGATGAGAACGAACTGCTGTTGTACCGGGATGTGGAATTGAGAGAGCTCGGACTGGGTGCCGGTATCGACAAAATAAAATTTATGCAGGACAATGCCAATAACTTAAAACCCATATATACCGGATACGATTTGATTATTCTGCCCAACGTGTTGGAAGAAATTGATTGTCCCAAGAAAATGTTGCTGGAGATTCATAGCCGACTCAATCCAGGTGGTTATCTTGTAATAGCGTCTGATTACGATTGGGAAGCCCGTAATGTTGCACCCTATTGCCGCCCCGGAGGCTTTAAGGCAGATGGCGAGCCGGTAAGTTCACCGCAAGGAATTGCCAACCTTCTTCGGAAAAAATTCGTGAAGGTAGGCGACAGCCATGAGCTGATTCGTTATGAACGTGCCAATACCCGTAAAGTGCTGATGCGTAAGTGTGAAGTTACATTTTGGAAACTGGCTTGAAAATACAGTAAAGCACACTAATACTGGGTGATTTTTGAGAAATCTAAAGACTTTAAAGCGGTTTCTTCGAAAATTTTTAAAAACTCGGTGCGTACTGAAACCCAGATATCATGCATGGCACAGGGATTTTCATCACTGCAGTTGCAGAAACCCAAAACGCATCCCGAGTAAGTATTCATACCTTCCACAACATTGATTACGTCGGCAAGTTTGATTTCCCCGGTTTTTTTTGCGAATTTGTAGCCGCCATCCCTTCCTTGAATGCTCAGAATTAATCCTGCTCTGGTGAGGTCGGTCATGAGCCGGCGCAGGTACTTGTCCGATATTTTCAATTTGCTCACTATAGTTAATAAGCTGAGTCAGGATACATCAGTTATCAGGGAAAGAAGCCGTTCTCAGTGGCTAAAATTACAGCCCGGGCGCTGCGCAAATTAAAAAACTTCATACATACAATTACGGCTGACAATGGAAAAGAATTTACTAAGCACGCGGAAAAAGTACAGAAAATAGAAATCAAATGCTATTTTTGTAAACCATACCACTCATGGGAACTAGGCGCCAATGAAAATACCAATGGACTTATCAGGCAGCATATCCCCAAAGGTGAGGAATTTAGTGAAGTAACCAGCAAACAGATTAAATGGATTGAAAACAACCTGAATAATCGACATCGTAAAAGACCTGGACACCTCACACCAAACGAAAAATTCAAGCAGATTATTAATCAGAATTCGGTTGCAGTTGCAAATTGAAATCAGCAAATAGCTAATGTGTGAAAATTATTTTGTAAATAAAAAACCCTGGTGGCAGAAGCCCTGGGGTTACAAAGAAAGTTT
>CAYGJI010000121.1:0-2706 GCA_964350125.1 uncultured Paludibacter sp.
TTACACATCGAACAATACCATTTTTGGAACTGAAATAATGAAAGATCCCGAAGTGTCGGTTCCGTTGGTTTGCGACATGTCGTCCGATATCTTCAGCCGTCCGGTTGATGTATCAAAATATGACCTTATTTATGCTGGCGCTCAGAAAAACCTTGGGCCATCGGGGGCTACACTAGTAATAGTTAAAGAATCGGCTCTCGGTAAAGTAACCCGCCCGATCCCGACAATGCTCGATTACCGGGTTCATATCGCCAACGATTCAATGTTTAACACGCCTGGAACCGTGCCTGTATTCGGATGCCTTCAGACTTTGATTTGGCTGAAAGAACTTGGTGGGGTAGAAGCTATTGAAAAGATAAACAAACAGAAAGCTGATATTCTTTATGATGAGATCGACAGGAATAAATTGTTTATGGCCACCGTGCCCGATCCTGCCGACCGTTCGAGGATGAACATTACTTTTGTTATGAATCCTGAATTTACCGGACTTGAAAAAGCTTTTGGTGACTTTGCTGCCTCACGTGGTATGGTTGGTTTGAAAGGACACCGCTCTGTGGGCGGATTCAGGGCTTCAACCTATAATGCTATGCCTGTTGAAAGTGTTCAGGCTTTGGTTGATGTAATGCAGGAGTTTGAGAAACAAAACGGATAAGTGCTCATCAGTTCCTGCCCGAAAAGTGATACTGAGAAATTGAATCTTTCAGTAAACCATTTTTAGGGCAGGAACTTTTTTTTTGATGAGAATAAACAAAGAAAGGAATGAAGAAGATTTTAATAGCAACCGATAAACCATTTGCTGCCGAAGCATTGGAAAAAATACGGAAAGTAATAATGAAGGGCGGCCACGACATGCTCCTTTTCGAGGGCTATATATCCAAAGCAGAGCTTCTTGATGCTGTTTCCCACGCCGATGCGTTGATAGTAAGAAGCGACATTGTGGATGCTGAGGTTCTTGATGCTGCTCCAAATCTCAAAATTGTTGTCAGGGCAGGGGCAGGGTACGACAATGTTGATTGCAATCATGCTAAAGAAAAAGGCATTGTTGTAATGAATACGCCCGGGCAAAATGCCAATGCAGTTGCCGAACTGGCAATTTGTATTGCAATTTATGGAATGCGTGAAATGTTCTCTGGAAAACCTGGCAGGGAATTGAGGGGCCGCACAATCGGGCTGCATGGATTTGGGTATGTGGCCCGAAATGTATTCAGGATTGCCAGCGCTTTGGGTATGAAGGTAATAGTTTATACCCGGTTCAGTAAGGAAGCTGCTGCTGCCATCGGTTTAAAAGTAACGCATTCGCTCGAAGAACTCTACCGCAAGAGTGATGTGGTTTCCATTCATGTTCCGGCAAAAGGGGAACATATAAAATCGGTAAGTTACCAGGTAATTAAGGAATTAAAAAAGAATGCGCTGATTGTGAATACTGCCCGTAAAGAGGTTATCAACGAAGATGACTTGATCAGGTTTATGGAAGAGCGCCCCGATGTGAAATATCTGACAGATGTTGAGCCGGATAAAAAGGCGGTTTTTGTAGAAAAATTTCCTGATCGTTATTATGCAACACCAAAAAAACTGGGTGCCCAGACTGCCGAAGCCAATACCAATGCCGGTGTGGCTGCAGCCGAACAGATTGTTGATTTCTTTCTGACCGGTGATACAACTTGCCAGGTTAACCGATAACAAGTAATTCGTAAATATTTCACAACCAGCAACAATATTAAATCATGGCGATTATAAAACCTTTCAAAGGGCTTAGGCCACCCCAACAATTTGCAGAGGAGGTAGCATGTTTACCCTACGATGTTATGAACGGCGAGGAAGCGGCTCAGATGGCAACAGGTAAAATGAGGTCATTGTTGCACATTACACGGGCCGAAATAGATTGTCCTCCCGGAACCGATATTCATTCCGATGAGGTTTACTCCAAAGCAGTCGATAACTTTAATGCATTTCAGCAGAACGGCTGGCTACAAGAGGATGGTGAAGCAAGGTATTATATTTATGCCCAAACCATGAATGGGCGCACGCAATATGGATTGGTTGGCTGTGCTGCAACAGAGGATTATGAAAAAGGTATAATCCGAAAACATGAACTGACCCGTCCCGACAAAGAGGAAGATCGCATGGTACTTACCCGATACCTGAATGCCAATATTGAACCCGTATTTTTCTCCTACGTAGCTGTTCCTGAAATCGACGATATTGTAAAGAAAATAGTTGAGAATGAACCGGCAGAGTACGATTTTGTGGCCGAAGATGGGTTTGGGCACCATTTCTGGCCGGTTTACAATGTTGAAACCAATTTCCTGCTCGAAAAGTTATTTGCCGAAAAAGTCCCCTTTACATATGTGGCAGATGGACATCACCGCACAGCTGCTGCTGCGCGGATTGGTGCTGAGAAACGAGCACAAAATCCTGATCATACGGGCAACGAAGAATATAATTTCTTTATGGCAGTTCATTTTCCCGATAATCAATTGCAGATAATCGATTACAACCGTTTGGTAAAAGACCTCCACGGCCTGACCGAAAAAGAATTTATGGATGCGCTGCGAAAAAGTTTTGAAATTGAAAGTAAAGGGGCTGATATTTATAAACCAAAAGTCTTGCACGAATTCTCCATGTACCTCTCCGGCAATTGGTACAAACTAAATGCAAAGGAAGGAACTTTCGATGACAGTGATCCAATTGGTATTCTGGATGTTA